>CBFDBW010000252.1:0-4723 GCA_965603145.1 uncultured Syntrophobacterales bacterium | reverse complement strand
GGCCGATAGAGCGTTTCCATGAAGCATTGCAAGGCGTGTACGGAGACCCGCCCTTAAATAGCTAGTATCTGTAGGAGCGACCTCCAGGTCGCGATCAAATAGATAGGTAGATAGACGAACAAGAAGTATCGCAACGAGGACGTTGCTCCTACAGGAAGTCGCGGCTAGAAAGCCGCTCCCACAGAGGTTGTGGATGTGAAAGAACTGAGCAAAAGAGAAAAGATAATTGTCAGCATAGTTGCCGTGGTTCTCGTTGGCTTTTTGGTGAACCGATTTGTGCTGGGACCCCAGGGCAAGAAGATGAAGCAACTCCGAAAAGAGCTTGCATCCTTAAATGAGCAGGCTGCCGGTATCGGCCCCAAGCTGGTGGATTTCAACCGGCTGAATTCGGGATTGGTCAAGAAGAAAAGGCAGGTAGCAGAACTGGAACAGGCACTGCCCCAAAAGGCCCAGACTGCTGAGGTGATTCATAAAGTAAGTACGCAGGCTCGTTTTAACGGCCTGCAAATTCAACAGATTCGACAGCAAAAAGCCACGGTTCTGAGGACGCGGGGTGGCAAAAGAGGAGAATTTCGCCAACTCTTTATCAATCTCGGAATCCGCGGTCGGTATGAACAGCTGGGTGATTTTCTCGCTGGGCTGGAGCAACAACCATTCTATGTGAAGGTCGCCGAGCTGCATGTGTCGAAAAGGGAAAAGAGGGAACAGCGGCTGGAAATCCAGCTCAAGCTGGAGATTGTGGTGCGGAGCTAAAGGAGTCAGTAGTCCGTCGCATAGAGGCATAGAGCATACGGTAAAAAGACAGAAGACAGATGGAAAAGGGTACTAGGCACCTGTGGAGGAGAAGAACAGTAGGGCCGGTCTCTGTACCGGCCGGAAACGGGAATTCATCAATGCAAGACTTTATGGCGGGTACGGAGCGTTCTGGAAGGTCAAACACGCTATGCGCTCTGCGGTGAACTGACAACGGACAATTTGAATGGACCTTACGAAGCCTCCACAGAAGATTTTGGTTGTGACTGTTGTGGGGGTGGTGGTGTTTCTTTGGATATTGGTGTGGTTGTTCGGGCCTAAAGCTGAGACGATTCAACCAAGTGCTCCGATAGATACGATGCTGACAAGCTTGCTCCAGAGTGGAAAGCAAGGAAAAAAGGAGGGGGATAAAGGCGTCGAGGAGCCAGTACCTGACACCTGGGGCCGAGATCCTTTTGCCGGGCCCTGTTGGACCGAAGAAGACGACGGAACCGAAAGCCAACCAGTAAGAGCCGCTCGATTTGAACCAGAGCGAACAGGAGACAAGTCGCAATACAAGCTTTCTACCATTTTGATCAGTGGCTCCAACCGACTGGCTGTCATCGACTACCGGGTCTACTCGGAGGGAGACAAGATTGGTGGCGAAAAGATCTCTGAGATTACATTGGACCACGTAGTCCTGAGCGATGGTTCAGAGGAGCGAGTGCTGATGATTCCCCAGTCGCAAACAAAGGTGACAGTACATAATTCCCGGGCGAAGTGAACCATCCCGTTGGCTCAGTTTTGAGTGGTGGTAAGGATTCACCACAAGGATCACAAAGAATTTTATGGAAAAGGTTCTGGCCACGAATTCAATATCATAGTCGCTTTCCTTTGTGAGCTTAGTGCTCTTTGTGGTTTGGAAACTTAGGATTTTTAACCAATTGAGGGTCATAATCTTTAGATTGGTCCACGAGTGGAGAAAGATGCTCAGCCGGAAAGTCTTGATCAGCGGCTTGGTGACGATTGCTGCGCTGTCCTTCTTGTCCTTTGAACAAGGGTGTGCCAGCAAGCCCCAATTAGTAACTGAAACTGAGCAAACGCCCCCACCGTTAGCCGTTTCTGGTGATGCACTTGAGGAACTCACCGTTCCCCAGTTCCAGGAAGAGGAGCCGGCGCAGATCGCTATTGGTGCCCCGAGCAAGCTGTATTCCCTTAGGGTTCGCAAAGGAGAACTCCATGACGTGCTTCTGGGCTTTGCTCAGGAGAGCGGCGAGAACTTGGTGATTGATCCTGACGTGGCCGGCATTGTGACCATGAACCTCAACCGGGTAACCCTAGAACAGGCCCTGGACGCACTACTGACACCATTGGGCTTTACCTATTGGAGGGAGGGGCGTCTTATCCGGATTTCAAAGCCAAGGATGGAGACCCGGTTTTTTGCGGTCAATTACGTCAGTTCCAGCAGGGAGGGCAGCAAAACCATTGTTGCAACGGATGGCTCCGGAATGGGTGGTGAAGAAGGCAGCATTAGCAAGACCCTGTTCAAAGGCTCTGAGCAATCAGACTTCTGGGCAGAGATTCAGGAAGGCTTGGCCGCTATAATTTTTGGTGATGAGAGCCCGAAAACAATGGTCAGTGCCCGTCAGGGAGGGGTGGCCTCCAGCTTAGCTAGCCCAGACGGAAAAAAGCTTGTGATCAGCCGGTTGAGTGGTCTCATCCAGGTGAACGACTATCCTAGGAAGTTGAGAGAAGTGGCGAGGTTTCTTGAGCAGATGGAGGCTCATAGTCTACGTCAAGTTCTCATCCAGGCCCGTTTCTTGGAAGTGGCCCTGAGCAAAGAGTTCGATACCGGTATCCGCTGGGACAAAATCCAAGAGCAATTGCTAAATCTAGACATCTCCCGCTTGTCACTCTCCTGGGACATCGATGGTGGGACAGCTAGCACCAAAGGTGTGCTGGCAATTGTCAGTGATTCCAAGTCTCTTGCCGGGACCGAATTTGTCTTTGCAGAATTAGTCAAAGCGTTAGAGACGCAAGGCAAGGTGAGGGCGCTGGCCAGCCCCAGGCTAGCCACCCTCAACAACCAGAAGGTGATTGTCAAAATTGGCAGGCAGGATGTATATTTTACCTCTGAGATAAGCCAGACCTCAGAAAATGTCTTGCAGTCTTTTACTCCCAACACCATTGATGTTGGCGTCATCCTGGACGTAACCCCACAGATCGCCCCTGATGGACAGATTATCATGAACATCCACCCCAGCATAACTGCAGAGTTCGATAGGGTGAGAGCGCCGGACGGTTCTGAGTTTCCGCTTCTTCAAATTGGTGAGACAGACACGGTTGTGAAGGTGCTAGACGGACAAACCATCGTCATTGCTGGTCTCTTGCAGGAAAAAGACCAAAAAACACGGAACTTTCTTTCCTGCATTCTGTTCGGGTCCACCAACCGACAAGCAGAAAAGACTGAGTTGGTAATTTTACTCAACCCTAAGGTGCTGACTGGTAAGCGGCTTTATTAATTGACCGGCAAACACAATAGGCAATTGGATTTGCTTGGGCAGGAAGATGCCCGGCCGATAGATTATTTAAGACCATGAGATCGTATTATGTACTTAGAGTTTTTTGGCCTGAATGAAAAACCTTTCGGTTTGACTCCGGATCCCAAGTTTCTCTTTTTCAGTGAGAAGCACCGGGAGGGTCTGGACCACCTTTTGTACGGAATTGATCAGAGAGAGGGATTCGTCCTCATAAGCGGTGATACCGGCACTGGCAAGACCACTCTGTGCCGAGCTCTTCTGGAGCGGCTTGATTCGAGGGAGGTAACCACCGCCCTTATCCTCAATCCCCTGCTCAATGAAACGGAGCTGCTAAAAGCCATTCTGGAGGACTTTGGATTGCCGGCTACGGGGGCCACCAGAAAAGAGTTGCTGGATGTGCTCAATCGTTCTCTTCTGCAGACACTGGCTGCCGGCAAGACAGCGGTGCTGATCATCGATGAGGCGCAAAATCTCTCTACCAGGTGCTTGGAGCAGGTTAGACTGCTTTCCAATTTAGAGACCGACAAAGAAAAGCTGATTCAGATTATCCTGGCGGGGAGCGAGGAACTGCCGGCCAGGCTGGAAAAGTCTGAACTGCGCCACTTGCAGCAGCGTATCTCGCTCCGCTACCACCTCAGGCCGCTGGACAGACAGGAGGTAAGAAGGTATCTGCAACATCGCCTGAACATGGCAAGAGCTGCGGGGAGCACTGCCTTCGAGAAGGGGGCGTACCGGGAGATCTACCGTTTTTCCAGAGGGGTGCCTCGACTCATCAATATCATTGCCGAGCGCTCCCTGCTGGCCGCCTATCTAAAGGAAAGCCGTAAGATAAGACGCGTTCATGTCCTGGAAGGGCGGCAGAGTCTGAGCGGCAGATTCCCGAGCAGTAGTCGCGGGGTGTTTCTGTGGTTTGGCCGGAAATGGCGGCACGCCCCTGTTGCACTGCTTCTGGTGCTCATGGGAACTGCACTGCTGCTGGTCCCGGCCGCTCGGAAGACGTTGAAGCGTTACGTGAAAAAGGCTTTGACTCAAGAGACTTTTGCCCCTGTTAATTACTCACGCCAATTCATCCGGGATGTGATTCCACAGCCAGAGCCGGCTGTACTGCGAAATCAGGCCCGAGCAGAGACCAGGGGCTTTGCTTCGGCCTCGCATCCAGGCCAGGAGGAATCGTTGCAGGGTCTGTCGGTCGATGCCACGGTGAAACCGCGTTCTATCAGGGAAGCTGAAGGCAAAGCCAAAGCAAAGAAAATGGGGCAGTATTCGGCAGCTAAAGTTGAGAGCGGTACAAAGAAAGTAAGATTCCCGCAATACGTGCTGAAGCCGCCCTATGTGTACACGGTACAAGTAGAGTCGTTTAAAGATCCGGAAGTAGCTGCGGCAAGAATGCGGGAGTTGCAAAATCGCGGTTTCGATGCCTGGGTGGCCTGGATCGATTTGGGCGAAATGGG
>CBFDBW010000251.1:0-4729 GCA_965603145.1 uncultured Syntrophobacterales bacterium | reverse complement strand
TTTAGAGATTGTACTGTTGTAGAGGGCGATGTCGTTGGTTGAGTTGCGTCCGATGGTGGGTGAAGGGATGCTGACATTCTAGAGCGGGTCGTCACAATATTTGTCAGCGAAACCGTCGAGAATTTTTTGGCTATTGCTCAAAGTCCAATGCCCGTTCTTGCCACCAGCCTTCCCACCGAAGTTTCAGCCCCATCAGGAGATCCCACTCGATAGGTACGATGAAAAGGGTCAGGAAAGTGGCGGTGCAGAGACCGGTCACAAAGGTGGAGGCCATGCTGCCCCAGACCACTGAATAGCTTGGAATGCCGAGAGCCATGGGGGCAAGGCCCAAAGAAGTGGTGAGAGTGGTGAGCAAGATGGGTCGTAGTCGGGTACGGATGCCGTGGCTGATAGCTTCCCGGCGTGACATACCGCTGCGGTAGCTTCTGTTGATGAAATCTATGAGTACCAGTGAGTCGTTCACCACCACGCCGGTGACACCCACAACAGCTATAAAACTGTTTACGGTAAAGAGACCCTGGGTGACGAATTTTCCGAAGACGACACCGATAAGCGAGAAAACCACAGCAGATAGGATAATAAGGGGTTGGAGGTATGAGCGGAACTGGGTAGCCAGGATCACATACATAATGAGCAAGGCAACAAAGAAAGCATAGGCCAGGGAAGTGTAGGAGCGCCGGGTGGATTCGAACTCACCCGAGAAACTTATCTCAGCGCCCGGATATTTTCCTTTTATCGCCTGGTAATAAGCACCTATCGCATTGACCACCGCGGGTGTAGATGTTGGAGCACCGGGTCTAATGTTGGCGGTCAGAGTAATGGCACGATTGGTCTGATAACGGTCGAGTTTGTTTGGTTCAATATATGATTCTGTTGTGGTCAAGTCTCCCAACCGCAATGGTCCTGACGGGTGTTGCAGTATTGGGATGGATAGAGCTGCTTCAGGGGCATCGAGATATTTTTTGTCTATCTTGAGCTTGAGGTCAACATCCTCGTCGTGGGTGCGGAAATCGCTCACGAAGCGGCCGTCGAGTACTGAAGCAGCAAGCCGAGAGACAGCAAGCGGTGTGAGCCCGTATTCAGCGGAGCGCTCCTTATCCACCCGGAACCTGTAGACGCGGTTCGGCCTCCCCAGATTGTCACTCAGGTCGATGAGGTAGGGTGCGATTTTATCGTTGCTGCTCAGAAAACCATAGACATCCTTTGTCAGGTTTTTCACCATCTCAGGATCCGGACCGACCACGCGCACGTTAATGTCCTTGCCCGTGGGCGGTCCGGCTTTTTCTGGGCGCACACGGATGGTCCAGCCGTCTTGTTCAAAGCGAGCAAGCTGCTTTCGCACCTTGTCCAGATGGACGATGGGATCGTTTTTGTGATTTTCAGGAAAATTCTGCTCCCCTTTCCTGGGCATTTCCACGTAGACATAGCCGAGGTTGCTGCCATAGACTGGCTGGTAGTCCTCATTGACATAGAATCCGGCCATTCCGGTGGCGGATCTTAACTGGCCGGGTCTGCCGGGCAAAATAAACTCGGTGATTTCTTTAAGTTTTCGGTTTGTGGTTTCGATGGGCGTTGCCACCGGACCTTCCAGTTCAATGTAGTAATAGGTGTACTCATCCGGGAAAAATTTGATTTTGATCAGAGGAATTTTCCCCGATATTGAAACGGCCAAAATGAATAGCGATGCGACAAAGGCCACCACTACCAGGCCAAGACTTTTGAAGCGGTGGCGAAAGCTGAAGTCGACGAGCTTGTTGGTTCCTTTTAAGAGAAAGGACATGACCCAATGTTCTTTGCTGGCCGGCTTGGGTTTCACAGCCTCTTTCTCAGCGGACCGCCCGCCCGGCCAATCCATGAAATGCGAGGGCAAAATGATGAGGCATTCGAAGAGCGAGGCGACAATGGCGGCTGCAACTGCGATAGGGATCTGGGCAAAGAATTCTCCCGTGGACCCGGACATGATCAGCATGGGCAGGAAGGCTGCCACAGTGGTGGAAGTCGCAGCAATCACCGGAGCTGCAACCTCTGAAACCCCATTGATTACAGCCTCCTCGAGGGGCTCGCCTTCTTGTAGGTGGCGGTAGATGTTTTCAACTACTACAATGGCATCGTCAACGATGATGCCGCTCACCAGAACAAACGAAAACAAGGTAATTTCATTCAGAGAACTGTCCAAGAGCCACATAATGATCATGGTCACCAGGAAGGAGAACGGGATGCCAACCATGGTGAGAATGGCGTTGCGCAGCCCCATGAAAAAAAAGATGAGGACACTAACCAGACAGATACCAACGAGCAGATTCATTCCCAGGGTGGAAATGGAATCGTCTATGTAGACGCGCTGGTCCTGGGTCAGTACCGCGTCCACTTCTTCCTTTTCCAGTAGCGGCTGGAAACGGGCCACGATCTCTTCAAGCATCGGCATGATGTCAAGGGCATTTCCATCCTCAGTTTTAATAACCCTCAAAGTGACACAATCTTTGCCGTTGACTGAGGTGATGACGTACGGGTCCCGGTAGGACATGCGAGCCGATGACAGTACGTTTCCAACAGTCAAAAAAGAGCCGTCGCTGTCTCGTCGAATAATAGTTTCAGCGATTTGCTGGCGGGATCGGTAGCGTTCGTCCACAACTATGACGAATTCGCCGCCATCGTCGGTGTAGTGGCCGGCTGGCAGGGAAATGTTTGCCTCGCTGAGCGCCCGTGCCACCTCGTCGAACGTGACCCCGTATTTGTCCAGGAGCCGGGGATTCAAATAGACGTGGAACTCCCTGATATATTCTCCATTCAACTGCACTTCTTTGACGCCGGGTATCTGGCGCAGATGAAGCTTCATCTCCTCTGCCATCAAGGAAAGGGCGCGGTTGGTACGATCGCCAATGAGATTGACCGATGCTACGGGGAGCCATTCGCTGACTCTGATCTCGGTAAAACGTGGTGGGTCGATGCCGTTGGGCAACTCGTTCATGATGCTGAGAACTTTAAGGCGCAACTCCTCATAAAGCTTGTCATAGTCTGTGTCATCGATGAATTTCACCATTATCATCGATCGTTCCCGGTAAGAGGTGGAGCGGATGAACTCCACAGACTCCAGGTCGTCCAAGGCCTCTTCAATTTGGTCGGTAATAAGGGATTCCACCTCTTCTGGAGAAGCGCCCGGCAGTACGGTATTTATCTGCACCTTGCCCATCTGGACATCTGGATAGCGTTCAACGGGCAGATCAAAAAGGGAAAACAGGCCAACGGCCATGGCCAGTGCGAAGAGTAAGTTGACCAGGACGGTCTGTCGTAGGACGTAACGAAAGAAAGGCTTCATGATTTGCTGTTAGGGCTTGGCCCTGAATTTGTCTCCGGGCTTCAACTCAGAAGCGCGGACCCGATAGGTGTTATCCGGCCCATCACCGAGAAATAGTACTCGGATCTTCTCACCATTGGCCCGGGTGAGCCAGAATTCCTCATAGCGTTCTGCAACTGCCGCAGCAGGAATCAGAACCGCCCCAGATGGATCGGGCATTTCGAGAGTGAGCTCTGTACGCAACCCACCTCGGTTTTCGGAAAGGGTATCGGTTACAGCCAGCTCCACGTTGATTTTGCGCGTTTCAGGATCGAAGGCCGGGGAAATGCGGGCCACTGAGGCTTTGAGTGAGATAGTGTTTTGGCCCTCTCCGGGCAGCAACAGTTCAATTGGTCCTTTGTATTTTTTGAGAGCGCGGTATTCCTCGGGCGACAGGGCGAACGGTACAAGCAGAGTGCGAAAATCGCCTGCTTTGCCGAGGTGCTTGCCCACTGATACCCATTCGCTCGGCTCTACATCACGCTGGATAATGGACCAGCCCTGAGGAACTTTGATGTGGTGACGACTGCGCCGCTCATTGAGTTCATTCTCCTGTACTTTGAGCGTCTTTATTTGAAATTCAGCCTGGTCCAGTTCGTTCTGAATTTCGTCTAGTCTTGACTGGGCAGCGGTCTCCCGCTCTACCAGCTTTTCAAAACGACCGACTTCCTTGGCGCGAAAAGCGATCATGTTTGTTAACCGCGCTTGATCCACCCGGTTCTTCTTTAGGGTGAGATCAATGAAGGTTGTGTCCAACACGGCAAACAAGCCGTTTTTTCCGATTTGGTCACCCATGTCAGCGGTGACTTTGACGCAACGTCCGGCCTCCTCACTGACGATGTCCATTACGTATCGTGCCCTGGTATAACCGGTAAGCCTGACTCTGCGCATGGCGGGCCTGGCGACAACAACGTCTCCTGGTGCTGAAGGCGGCACAATTTCGCTACCCACCGCCTCAACCGACTGAAAAACAGTGATGATAGTAAAAGAAAATACTATTATTTTGCATAGAGCAGTGGTCTTCATCACAAACCTTTTTGGGAAAACTGAATTCACTCTCCCCTCTTCCGCAGACTAAAAGCATACGCTTGTTCAACAACCTTACCCAAGCTCTCTTCAGGAAGAAAGCGAAGTCGCCCCTTAATCAGTAGTGACGCAAGCCCATGCAGGGTGGCCCAAAGTGCAATTGCGGTGGTTTCCACTTCACCAGCTGCAAAAACTCCAGCATCTAAACAGTCCTTGACATTTTTCGCGAATCCTCGGAACGCCCTCAGGGGCGCGGCCTCTTGATCTGGACCAGAGTCCCTGAGGACTTCTGTGGTGGCGAACATGAGTTCGTAGAGCTCGGGATTCTCCAGGGCGAAGGCAAGGTAATAACGGCCTCCAGCTGACAGT
>CBFDBW010000250.1:0-4741 GCA_965603145.1 uncultured Syntrophobacterales bacterium | reverse complement strand
AGATTGGCTGCCAATGCGAATAACCGTAAGACCTACTCCCTTGTCATGGTGGCCCCGCACTTGGGGCATGTTTGCGAAAAGCAGGGGGTTCCCGTCTGGTGGGGGACCCGCTCACCACAGCTTGGACAAACGCAGCCTCCACCAGGCCCTGCGGCAAAGCCCCCGCCTCGACCGCGGCCACCTCGTCCCATGCCCATGCTGCGCCCCATTCCGCGGCCCGCTCCCATGCCAGAGGGGAAGATAGGGGCTTGAGAGGCAGGTGGCACTTGGGTAGCTCGAGACCTCACCCTTCCCTCCTTGTATTGCTGGGCCAGGTCCCGTATTGTCCCCGAGACGCCTGTTACGATATCCAGGCCTGCTTCTGCAAGGATCTTGGCGGCATTAGGACCGACACTCCCAGTGACAACGGCCCTCGCACCCTTGTCGACGACGAGTTTAGCTGATTGTATTCCAGCTCCACCCTCCAAAGCCGCACTTGTATTATCCAAGGCCTCAAAACTCATATCGTCTAGCTCCACAATTAAGAAATACTCACATCGGCCAAATCTGGGATCGACTTGTGCGTCGAGGTCGGGTCCGGTTGACGAAATAGCTATTTTCATCGAAAGTCCTCCTTTTGAAAGCGTACTTGTTGAGAACATTGGGGCTTGTTCCACCTCAAAGGAGCTTTTGAGGGCTTGGAAGTAACTGCAGGCGTTCCTCCCGTGAGCCATACATACGTTTCAAAACATGCCTCTGTGAAAGGGGGTGTCCATGGTCACCGGCGTTTTCGTATTCTGAGATCTCCAAAGCCGCAGCCCCCGAGGCAGTATCTTTTAAGAGTCCCGGCAAGGCATCTGCATGTATGAAGACAAAATAGAGTCGCGCGATTCAGTGCCGCAGTCTCGCCACCTAATGTAATTGCACTCCTCGCTATATCCGTTGGAAGGGCGCTCAACTCAACGTATCACTTCAGCTGCCCCCTTAAACGGATGAGCCCAGCCTCGATGCGTGTGAAAGTGAGAGTCTTTCTGTTGAAGCTGTCAAGATCCAACCCAATCGTTTTCGCCATCTTATAGGCAATAGGCAGCGGCTCGGGATCAGCCTTCCGCCAGTAAGGCCGAAGTTCGCGCAAGAAGATGTTGACGGTCACCGGACCCACACCATAAAAGGCAAGAAGACGTGTCTCGAGATCTGCATTATCACGCGATGTGTCGTGCAGTTTTTTCAGACTCCCCTGATAATTATGCAGAAGCATCTCGCAGTCCCGCAATATCTGAGTGGACTTTCTTCCGTCATAGCGCACATAACCGCCTTCTCTCATAATGGGATTCACAAGGAAATCCCACCCAGCAGCGAGGATCATTTCGGGAGTCAATAAGTCATGTCTCTCAAAAGCGTGATAGGTGTTCTTTGCTATCGCTTCGCATATGCGTGCACCGAACAACAAGCTTGCCAAAAACCATTTGAAATGTCCTCCATCGCGAGCCCGTTTGAGCACAATGCCAAGTTCCTCGGAATAAAGCTGGTTCCTTTTTAGGGCCTTGGGGGATATTTTGGTTAGCTCTGTTGCAGCCATTGCGCCCCTTGAAGATCCTTGCCTCAAAACGCGTTCTTTATGTGTGAGGCCATCGCTATAAAATCAACGCCTTTCTCCCGAGCCCACCTCAGGATCTCAATGCGAGGCGAAGTGCCTTGCCAAACAAATCGATATTCAAGGCGTTTGTTTCTCAATTACGCGAGGAAGCCATCGGCGTTCCCAAATGTGGAAGACTGAAAAAGGTCCTATTTCTTTCTCATTTCAAGACTCTGGAAATGAGCGATTGCCGTATCTTGGCGTTGTTCCCGAAGTATCCGTTCATCTCTTTCCTTTATGTGTTCTTCAGACCCTATGATCGGATGTAAGTCCAAACGTGGAGAATACTTGCTGTTGGGCACGGTGCGGCCAAGGGCCTCGGCCATAGCTCGCAAATGATGGGGGGCTGTTCCACAGCAACCTCCAATATAGTTTATGCCGCCCCCTTTGGCTTTCAACGCATAGTCAGCCATTTCGAATCTAGTAAGGACGAACGGATCTAGTTCCAACGGAAAAGCAGGACGACCGAGATATCGCTGGATTTGAAAATACGGCTTTTCTTCGGAACAGCGATACGCAACAGGCTGTGTGGCGACAAAGCAAGAGACAGTGTTTCGGACCCGGCGCGCCAGAGGCAACATTCGCGGGGGGTCACGGAAACAATTGAGCCCCACTATATCCGCCCCTTCATCTTCTAGCTCCCTGAAGGCCTCCTCTAGTATTACCCCGTCCAAAGTCCGATCGCCGTATTTAAAACCCAGCGTAATCATGGCTGACTTGCCAGTGGCCTTGATTGAATCTAAGGCAATCTTGGCCTCACCCAGATACTCCAGGGTTTCAGCGATAAAAAAGTCTATGCCCCCAGACACTTGGTACGCAATCTGCTGGTCATATTGACGACGGGTCTTTTCACCAGTGCTCGAGTCCTTTGGGTCGTAAGCCCACGTATTGGCCAGATTGCCTGCAACCAAACATCCATATTCGTGAGCTACCTCGTTAGCGATTTCGACCGCTGCGGCATTGATCTCTGCCATGGCACTCTGCTTACCGATCTGCCGCAACTTGTCTTCGTGTGCATAGTAAGTCAAGGCCTGGAGCACTTGAGCTCCGGCTCGTGCAAAATCGATCTGGACCTGCCTTAATGCTTCCGGATGCTCGATAGATACCTCGGGGGTGAATGGCCCGGCAGAGACGTAACCTCGGCGTTCCAGTTCAAACAGCGACCCCCCATCTCCGAGTACGATGCCCTCTTTGAGCCAGTCAAGTATCATTGTGGTTCTCCAGTCTGCTGAGTTACGCGATCATGTCCCCGCCAAAGATCTAAGAACCAAGGGGCGAAGTTATGAGGGAGTTTACCCAAACCGACGATCCTCTCCACACGAATGAGGGCCTTCACATACCCACCCCATCAATGCTTGCCCCGCATTCAGGGCACTTTCCATCTTGCAAGCGATTTTGTATTAGTGTTAACCCATACCGCTCAATGAGGGTGGCTCCACAGGCAAAGCAGTACGTATTTTCACCCCCCTCGCCAGGCACGTTGCCCTCGTAGACATACCGCAGACCTTCTTCCATGCCGATTTCACGGGCGCGGCGGAGCGTGGCCACCGGGGTCGGAGGCTTGTCCAGCAGCTGGTACGCAGGATAGAATTGGGTGACGTGCCACGGCACTTCACGCCCAACGCCTTTCACAAAACGAGCGATGTCCCGCAGTTCTTGCTCGCCGTCGTTTAAACCAGGAATAATGAGTGTGGTAACTTCCAGCCACACACCAAGCTCTTTCATGAGTTGAATCGTTTTAAGTACCGGCTTCAGACGCGCTGCACATACCTCCTTGTAAGACTTGTCGTTAAAGACCTTTACGTCGACGTTGATGGCGTCCAGATATGGGGCAATTTCACGCGCGGCTTCGCTGCTCATATATCCATTACTTACGAATACATTTTTTATGCCCTCCTTTCGAGCTATGAGAACGGTATCATAAGCAAATTCCCAAAAGATCGTTGGCTCGTTGTACGTGTATGCGATCGTTTCACACCCGGCAGCCTTTGCAGCCGCCACAATCTGTTCGGGTGTACGGTCTTGGCCAATGATTTCCCCTTTGTGCTCCTGGGGATACTGAGAGATATCGAAGTTCTGACAGTGCTTACAGTGAAAGTTGCAGCCCACTGTCCCAATGGAAAAAGCCCTTGAGCCGGGCAGAAAATGGAATAAAGGCTTTTTCTCTATGGGATCGATATGTTCGGCAACGATTTTACCGTATACAAGACTATAAAGCTTTCCGTCCCGGTTTTCCCTTACGCCGCAAATACCCCTCGTCCCCTCTTTGATCTTGCACCGGTGATTGCAGAGATTACAGCGAATCGCGCCTTCTGCAAGAGATGTGTAGAACATTGCCTCTTTCATCTGGGTCTCTCCTTCTGGTCAAGTATTACCTTTCTATAACGCCAAAAACAAAACAGCCTCACCTCAGGCAAACCCTGTTATCTTTCCACAGCAGTGCTATGCGTTCAGAACTCTGCTCATTCTTCTTGGGCTTGATAGAGTTCGTCAAAAGATTCCAGATAGCGGGAACCCGAAAGTTTCCTCTCAAAGATCATGCGGCATCCCTCTTTGGTGAGGGACTCATCACAGATCTCAGGAATGACTTCGGCCAAGAATTCTCTTTTTTCAGCGTCGCTTAATTCCTCGACAGCTTTCTTGATCTCTTCTAGTTTCATCACCAATCTCCCATGATATTCAGAAACGTCGTATCCGTGAATATTTCAACAACACAGGGCTATTTTTGAAATTCAACCGACTCGCTCCATACCCCATGGATATTGCAGTATGCCAAGGCGTGGAAAGACTTAAAATCCCGTATCTGGTTAATCTGAAACCGAACGTTGGCGTTGGAGTAAACCGGAGCCCAAGCAGCTCGCCCCAGGTTAATCGCCTGGTTGTTGTCCTTCTTAACACCGTAGAGCTCAATCCAGGCAATATGGTGTTCTATGGTGTTGGGATGAGGAACCTCATGGCCCACAACCACACGAATGATGTCTTGTCCTGACTTATGTCCCTTGTCAATCTCGATGTGGGGAACATGTTTCTCCTTTCCTTCGTCTTGTTGTGTCTTGATGACTTCTCCGAGATTCATTCTGTTCTCCTTTCTATCCTTTTCTGCCTATGATTTGATCACGCCACGGC
>CBFDBW010000249.1:0-4795 GCA_965603145.1 uncultured Syntrophobacterales bacterium | reverse complement strand
CCCAACACCAGAAAACCTCCCGTCAAGAAGCGCCACGTTACTGGTTCGCCTAGGAAAAGCATACCAAGAATAGAAGTGAAAACCACCTCGGCCATCAAGAAAAGTCCCCCTTCCCAACTCTTGCAGTAGCGGAATCCCTGGTTCATCAGGAGTTGGGCGGCCAGAGCAGAGCATACAATGCCGCCCAGCATGAGCCATTCTGATGTAACCCGAGGAACCTGGGGATGAGCGATAAAGGCTGGAAAAGAGATGCCAGTACCAAGAAGGCAGAAGTAAAGATAGATGACAACCGGGCCGTTTTTTTCCCGTAATTTCTTGATGATGCCAACGGTGAGTCCAGCGAAGGCTCCACCTAAGACAGCCATGGCCTGGCCCAAAAGTCCGCCCTGAAGTCGAAAATCGAAGAGAAGCGCCACACCACCAAGAGCTATCACTACGGATACAACCTCAGCCCAGGTAATGGGTTCCTTGAAAAATAAGGGCGAGAAAAAGGCGGCGAAAGCCGGAAAAGAAAAGAAGAGGACTAAGGCGGTGGAAATGGGGATGAGGCGAATCGCGGTAACAAGTGCGAGAAAAGCACAGGAACCGGTGATTCCTCTGATAATTAAGAGTTTTCGATTGTGGCCGGCAAAGGGATTGCGATTCAAGCCTAAAATGGGCACGAGGATGGCGAGACCACAGGCAAAACGATAGAAGGCGATATCCCAGATGCGGAATGGCGGTCCCAAAAGTTTGATCAACCCGTCGAGAACCGCGAAAAGGAATGCGGATGCCAGCATCAGGAGAGCACCCACATTTGCGGTGGAGTGGAGGAGGGAACGGGCTTTAGAAGTAGACTTCAGATTCATGGACGGGGAACATCCGGCTCTTTGTGTTTGAGGTCTTCTCCCAAAACCGCGCATGAGAGAAAGCTGCTGGCATCAGTGATATTGCAATCCTCTTTAAACTTGATGAAGCCTCCTTGCTCCAGGTTCTTAAAGGATTCTTGCATGGCCTCCAACTCTATCCCCAGGTAATGGACGAGTTCCTGGACAGATAGAGTGCATTCATTGCCTTCTTTGCGGCAGTAGAGAATGGCAAAAAGCACTTTCTCCGCCGGGCTCAAAGTCTTGTCTTCCACAACTGCTTTGATTACTTTCATATCATTGCTCCAAAAATAGACTCTGACAATCAATCTTAGCATGTCTGCTTTTTCCATGAAAGGGTAAGAGATTGGAAAAGACTACTTTATCCAAAATAGGTGGAAATGAGTCTCGACCCGTACTCTCAATAGACTATGGGTAAATACTAAAGATAATCTATGTAATAAAGAGAATTTTGGTGTAATAGCGAATAATAAGGAAATGTAATCATATTTTTGGAGAAATAAAGAAAATTATATAATATTTTAGTGGTTGGAAGATAATAGGACTTCTGTTATAAGTCGTAGACTTTTGCGCCGGGGTTCGCATTGGTAGACGTAACGCCCCGGCTTTTTCTTGGAAGAAGACGGTAATTCAATCTGAACACAGTGTAGTAGAGGAGGGACGGACCATGCTCTGTCAAACGATCAAAGCAGGCACAGAATGTTTTTTCATGGGCAAGCAGGGCTGCAGTTTTAATGGCGGCATCTGTTATCCTGTGGTTGAATCTTGCCAAGGTTGCGGCAAGGCCATGACCTTATCACAAGGCACCTATTGCCAATCCTGCCCCGACCCCCAAATCAAGTGGAAAAACGGCTCCTGCAATCTCGCCACCCACATCAAGTCTGGAACCGAGAAAGTGGTGAAGCTCAACCCCTTGAAGGCTTCCAAGCGCTCTCGTAGGTAAGTCAGGGAACAAAGACAAGACACAAGAAGCCGGCTGCAAAGCAGTGTGAGAATTAGTGCACCCAGGCAGGCTCGCCTCTAACCCCTGCTAGGGTGAGGTGTGTACTTACTCGCAAAGCGCAAAGCGCAGAGCGCATAGCGTTTCCTTAAACTCCTGAATGTCCCCATTTCTGAATTACCCAATCAATCGTCTAGCACCCTACATCTGCTCTACAACTTGACTTGAATGTAGCATTGGGGCATAGTCCAAACACAAAGTACTGCTTAAGATATTTAGATTTGTTTCGTTAGGATAGCTCAGGTAATGAGCTTACCTACGGACCTGGCACAAGAAAGAGCATTGATGATCAGCCCCGAGCTACTAGAGGATATCGAAGTGGTAGCTGAGGACACAGGGGAAACGGAATCGCCCTTTGTCCGTGTTCGCCGGCTACGACTGAGACATCGTTATGCTGACGGTCAGTATTCTGCGGCGTACTCATTTGATCTGATTGAGGGACCCTTTGCTGACGCGGTGGCAATTGTCCTTTACCATATTGACAGGGAAGCTAAGGTATGGGTGGGATTGCGTCGTGGGCTCAGGCCTTCGATATACCTGCGGAAGAACAATCCGGCGAAGGCGAGCCTAGATAATCTGTCGCGACTCACCTACCTTGAACTGGTGGCGGGTGGAGTCGAGTACGGTGACCTAGACAGCATTGGCATCAACGGCCGAGCCGCGCTTGAAGTCAAGGAAGAGGCCGGCTTTGAAGTCAAGGCAGAGGATATGATCAATCTCGGGGGAGGTACGTTTTCAGCTCCTGGTTTTGGCATGGAAAAGCTCCATTACCGGGCCGTTCGGGTGAATCCAGATAAAGGCACGGACCCGGAGGGTGACGGTCATCCGCTGGAAGAGGTTGGCGATTTCCAATTTCATGAACTTTCTGAGGCGATTTCCTGGTGTCGGAGCGGTGAGATAGAAGACGCTAAAACGGAGATTGGCCTTTGCCGACTGGCAAATTATCTCGGCTACCATCCCGAACTGGGTCTATGGCGTCACGAGTTGCCGACAGAGTTGCGTGAAGGCGTGCGTTTGCTTGGATTTGGTCCCTCCGTTGCCGTCAGAGACCTCAAGCAAGGATGAGAGGAAGGTTGAATGGGTCTGGTGACCGCAGCATTGATAAAGGAAGAGGAGAGGATACTTATCGCCCAGCGAGGCAGGAGTAAACGCTTTGGTCGGCAATGGGAGTTCCCTGGGGGCAAAGTAATGCGAGGTGAGACCCCGGAAGCCTGCTTGCGTCGGGAGATCCAGGAAGAGCTTAATCTGACGGTTCGAGTTGAGGAACTCTTCTGCACGGTACACCATCAGTATCCAGACTTCTACATCGAACTGATGGCATTCTGGTGCACAATTGTTGGAGGTTCCTTGGAGTTGGAAGAACATGAACAGGTACAATGGGTAACCGTACCGGAAATGAAGCAGTACGATTTTGTGGCAGCGGATCTCAATGTTATCGCAACTCTTGCCAATAACTGGCATAAAACAAAAGATTAAGGGATACTGCATTCTGGAAGCCAAGTCCTTTGGGAGTGGGTTTTTTACTTTTCCGCCAGTTTCAGGATCGGTCAACTCAGACTGTCAATAGACAAGGGACGGTTGTTGATCATGGAGAGAAGAATTTCGCCCCTACTGGAAGCCAAGAAAGAACTCATACGGCGGGAAGAGAGCATGCTTTCCCCGTACGCCGCCCTCAGTACCACCGCGGTTCGGAGGCGATTTGAGGAACGGGTTGAACGGGGACACCGGCAGCATTTTTCACTCGATGGGGACAGGATTCTCCATTCTCTGGCCTACACCCGCTACATTGACAAGACGCAGGTTTTCTACCTGATTGACAATGACCATATTACTCACCGGGTCTTACACGTTCAGTTCCTTTCCAAAATTGCTCGGGATGTGGGGCGTTTCCTCCGATTGAATGAAGATCTCATCGAGGCTATTGCCCTGGGCCATGACATTGGACACGCCCCATTCGGACACGACGGTGAACGCTATCTCTCGGCTATCTGCCAACGCCATGGCATCGGTGGCTTCCAACATAACGTTCAGAGTGTACGGTTTCTCGACCGCATCGAGCGGAAAGGTCGTGGCTGGAACCTATCCATCCAAGTATTGGACGGTATTATTTGCCATGATGGTGAGATCCACGAACAAAGCCTGCGGCCTCAGCCGGGCAAGACATTCGAAGACCTCGACAGCGAAATGGACCTCAAGAGCAATGAGCCAGAAGCAACTCTGACACCAATGACCCTCGAAGGCTGTGTGGTGCGCCTTGCAGACACAATCAGCTACATCGGTCGTGATATAGAAGATGCAATCAGGCTCAATCTAGTAAACCGAGACGAAATCCCGACAAACTGTGCCAACTTGCTGGGAACCACCAATGGCGCCATCGTTTACAATCTTGTGGAAGATGTCATCAAAAACAGTGCGGATCGAGATGCGGTGGGATTCAGCTCAGAGGTTTCGGAAGCTCTCAGGGAGTTGAAGTCTTTCAACTATACCAGAATCTATCAAAATCCCAAAATCAAGGGCGAGGTGGACAAGATTGGCCGGGTGTTCGAGACCCTCTTTGAACTCTATCTGGGGGATATTGCCAAGGAGGACCGCGAGTCAGAACTTTTCAGTGGTTTTCTTGGCGGTATGTCCCAAGAGTACATCGATTCCCACTCACCCCCGGAAGTGGTCCGTGATTTCATCGCAGGTATGACCGATAAATTTTTCATGAGACAATGCCAGCAGCGGCTCCTCCCCCAGAGAATGCCGAGCCGCTTCTGATTTTGACTATGGCCCTCCAATTGAAAATACTCCTGACCTTAACCGGGGGACTTGCTGATGGATGTTTTGATAATCTTGGCCCTGGTGATATTGATCCTGGCAATGCCCGCTGGCCTGATTGCTGTAGTACTCGGTTTGCCGGGAACCTGGTTAATACTGGTTGCATCCG
>CBFDBW010000248.1:0-4811 GCA_965603145.1 uncultured Syntrophobacterales bacterium | reverse complement strand
GACGATGCAGGGGTTGACCATCGCGATCGGCTTGAGGTTGTGCCACGTGGAGGGCGGGTTGCCGGGATGGTCCAGCACGGCCACCCCGACCGTCTTGCCTTCCTTCAGCTCGATCACGTAGTCGTACCAATCGGCGGCCGGCCAGTCCGTTTCGGGTTTTAGGTGGTGCGGCCGGGGCAAATCGACCGTGCCTTTCGGGTCGATGTAAACAGCCTCGCCGTCTTTTCGGGCCTTTACGCAAAACCCGCCGAACGCGGTCTGGTTGAGCGTCACGTCGGCCGGGGGCGTGAACCGAAAGACGAGGTCGACGACGTAGACGTCGCCCTGCTGGCGGGCCGTGATCGAGAGCCCGGATAAGCTTCACGCCTCCACTACACGGCGCGAGGGACTCGTATGGCATACGAAGATCTTCTTCATTTTCTCCAGAACGTGGGCAAAGATCCCTCACGCCTGATATTTGAAGACGAGCTCACCGGCATCTACAACCGCCGTTTTCTCCTGAACTACCTGCAATATAAAGTCCCGTGGGACTCCATCGAAAACCATCCGGTGTCTTTGCTCATGATGGACGTGGACCATTTCAAGCAAATCAACGACACCCACGGCCACGAAGCCGGTGACCAGGCCCTCGTCTGGGTGGCCAGTTTGCTCAGAGAGGCGGCCGGAGACAGCGGCCATCCCATTCGCTATGCGGGAGATGAATTCATCATACTCCTGCCCCGGGTGGATAAGCAGGGGGCCAAGCAAGTGGGCGAAAGACTCCTGGAGTTGGTCCACACGAAACCCGTATTGCTCCAGGAGACAGAAGGTGAATTTTCCATCACCCTGAGCATAGGGATCGCTTCTGCTCCTCACGATGCCCAGGCCGGCAAAGATCTCATTCGCACGGCTGATACCGCTCTCTACTACGCCAAACAAGCAGGACGCGATCAATTGGCCAGCGCCGGCGATTTCTCGCCTCAGCAGGTATTTGCCAAGACAGCCCTGCATCAGCTTGAGAAGGCAAAAATCTCCGGCCGAGAACTTCACCTCAAACATGTGGCCGCGGCCCTTGAGAAATTCGATGAACGTCAAAGTCAGTTCCTCATCGTTGAAGGCGCCGCAGGTATGGGTAAAAGTGAGTTTCTAGAGGCTGTCCAAAAGAATCTCTCCAAGAACGACAATTGGCAGATCACGGTGAAGGGAAATCCCCAGGAGCTTTTTCGTCCTTACTACCTCACCACCGGCATTTTGATAGACGTTCTGAATCAAAAAACCGAAAAAGGCGTGGATATCCTGGAGACCCTGAAACCGAAGGAAATCTTCTATCTTTCGTACGTACTACCACAATTGGGAGAGACAGACGACTACAGCAAGGACGATGAAAGAACGCAGCGCGAGGGACTCTTCACCACCCTCGTACATTTCATCCCCAAGGTTCTCGATTCACGTCCCCTCATCTTGTTAATCGATGACCTTGACTTGGTGGATGAGGCCACCTTACTCCTCCTGAGGCGGCTTATTCTTGACCGGAGCTTTCCTATACTCATTTGCGCTACTGCCACAGATACCCGTCAGGATAGAGGAGATGGCCAACCCGCCCCTCTGGAGCGATTCTATGGTACTCACTGTAAAGAATTGGACATCCACAAAGTCAGCCTTACACCGCTCACTGCCGCAAATATCGCTGAACACCTGCAAGCAATCTTCCCCGAATTGAAGTTGCCAGAGAACTATGAGAAGAACTTGGCCCAGACAACCCAGGGAAACCCTCTTTTCCTCAACGAAATTGTGCGCAAACTGGTCCAGGACAGGAAAATGACCCTGGTGGGCAACCAGTGGATAGCCGAACCTCTGGAGGAAGGCTATCTTCCCAAATCCCTGGAAGAAATTGTACAGCAGAAAATTGCTGCCCTTGATGAAGAAAACAGGCGGCTACTCGACCACGCCTCTACATTTGGAGAAAATGTCTCCTTGAGTATGCTCTCCGGCAGCTCCGAGGAAAGGGAGACGAGGGTCCTGGAGTTTATTGATCAGGCTGTGGCCCAGGGGTTAGTAAATTCAGAATTTCAATTGAATGATGAGATCATCAGCTTCCTGAGCAAACGGGTTCTGGACATCACCTATGGAACCATCGACAAGGATCGGAGACAGGAGTTGCATGAACATGTCGGCAGCTACCAGGAAGTCCTCTACGAACAACGTCTCGTTCCTTCTGCAGCTACATTAGCGTACCACTTCAAGCGGTCCACCAACCAGGAAAAGGCGGGCAATTATGAAAAAGTCCAGACAGCATCCAGCAACAAAATATTCAACTCTGCAGAGGCAGTTTACTATACTGCAGAGAGATCGGCCGAAGCTGCACCGGAGGCCAGCCCACTGGACCAAGAAAGCCTGCCTCTCATCTCCACTATACTTCGTTCTCTGCTGGTGGTGGTGCGCAATATAAAGCTTTACCCCCCCGGCAGTAAAGCGATCGTAACCGCCAACCGCCAGATGAAAGAGGTGATCGACGAGTTTCTGGTCAAGAATGAACTCCTCTCGTTTTTTGGAATAAAGCAGGCGCTCATCGTCAACGGTCAAAAAATAGATGTCTCCGAGTTTAAATACTTCGCCGAATCTTTCATGAAATTCATGCATCGGTTGGAACTCAAAGGCATCACCTTCAAAAGGGGCCTAACCGAAGAGGAGTTGCAAGTCCTGTTGGAAGCATTTGGTCGAGTCAAAGCAGACATGATTGACCAACAATTCTGGCAGCGCTTCTCAGGTGAACAGCGCCTTGTCCATATTGATTTGAGCCAAGTCCGCTATACCATGATCGCGGATTCAGAAAGTGAAGTCCATAGTGATCAAGCAGTTGCTGAAGAGGCTGCTGTAACCACCGCGGAGATCTCAGCCCAGCTTGAAGATGCCGAACAAGGACTGAATGCATCAGACCTCAAAGATTTGCCCGAAGTTTTACGCAGCCTTCTGAATGCCGTCAGGAGCATCAAGCTCTATCCCCTGAAGAGTAAAGCTATCACCGCTGCCGTCGGACAACTCCTGCAGTCCCTCCAGCGAATATTGGAGAGGAAACCTGCCCTCACCTTGGCGCGGGTCGGCACTGCCCTCTTGGTGAACGGGGAAAGAATCGATATCTCCAAGGTTGAGACCCTGGCCCAGTCCTTTCTGAAATTCCTGAACTCTCTCGCTCTTACCAGCCTCACCTTTCTGGCCAACGTCTCTGCAGAGGAACTGCAAGGGTTTATTGGCTCACTTGCTGAACTTCCTGCCCAAGACCTAGATGGGGCTTACTGGAAGCGTTTGGCCAGAGAACAGGGATTTTCGTCCATTCTCTTCGACCAGCGGTTGTATGAAGCCAGGGTTGCAGCGACCAGGCTGACACCCACCGAGACCCGTACTGTTAAGAGAACAGCCAAGGTAGTAACAGAGGCACAACCGACAGAAGTAGAACCGGTAGATACACTCGACGCCCTCGAAGGAAAAATGCCGGTGCGGCTGAGTGATCTCTTGCTGAAGGGAGACGATGATCACATCAAGAAGATAGTCAACGGTCTCCTGCACCAGTTTTTGCAAGGTCCCCTGCAGACGCGCCAAAAAGTGGTAAATCGTTTCCATGACATGTTGGAAGGATTAAACATAGGCTTGCAGAATCAGTTGGCCAAATTAATCACTGGACCACTACTCATTGTCTTTGCGAAAGAAAATGATCCTATCATCCTCAAAGAGTTGGCCAACCTCCTGCACCGTCTAACCACAATCCTACTCCAATTTGGTGAATATCCTACAGCCAGCCAGATCTTTCTGCACCTCCACCGTCGACAGCGAGAGCTTCTCGAGGCCAAATGTGAGCAGGCCAATTTGTTGCAAAAAATCCTCCTCAAACCCTTGGAACCCAAGGCCCAACAGCTCGTTTTTGAGGATTTTCGCTCGAAAGAACTTGCTCGGCGGCAGGATGCGGCTAAATTGCTCGGCAACCTGAGAAGGGCGGCCCTGCCTCTGCTCGTCAGCATCATTAAAAATGAAGAGGATTTCAGGGTAAGACAGATAGCTGCCGCCCTCCTAGCAGAGCATGGAGTGCCAGCGGCCAAACTAGTGAAACGTGAATTGGCCCTCCAGACTACTCCCGCTGAGCGGACACGAATGCTTGAGGTCATTGATTCTATTACCAATGACCTGAAAACAGAACTCGCCTATGCTCTTGCTGATGACAATGAGCAGGTACACCAGGCGGCTCTTCAACTCGCGGAACGGCTCAATGACGATCAGGTTGGAAAACTTCTCTTGGAACAGACTGAGAATGAAAATGTACATGTGGCGGTTGCTGCCATCAAGCTCCTGGGGAAGCTCAGACCACCGGCAACCGATGAAAAGCTCGTCTCCATAATGCAGTCAGCCAAGAATGAAGAACTGGTTGTTGCCTGCTGCCAATCTTTAGGTTTGATAGCCAATTCAGCCAGCATTGGGCCTCTGGCAAAACTCCTAGTGTCCAAAGGCTTCTTCCGGCGCCGGCGACACAGCGCTGACATTCGCGCCACAGCAGCCTTGGCTCTGGCACAAATTAATCATCCGCTGGTGGCTGAGGTGCTGGCCAACTATGCTATCGATAAAGAGCCACGGGTCAGGCAGATCGCCTACTCTTTTAAACTTGCTCAAACTACTCCCCCCAAGAGAAAACTGGCTGTGGCTGAGTAAAGAACCCGGGCCCAAGGGACCAGGTTTTGGATGTTGAATAACGCATGAATACACCGGGGATGGGAGCTCTAATCTTAATGGCAAGAGTTGTATTGAAAAGGAGGTAATCTCACTGTATCATAGCCGAAAATTGAACC
>CBFDBW010000247.1:0-4858 GCA_965603145.1 uncultured Syntrophobacterales bacterium | reverse complement strand
TCCCCCTTTCGTAAAGGTGGATTTATATCTCGGCTGGACGTTCATCAAACCAACTCAGACATTATTATTGAACGAGCATAGCTGGTGGGTTTTGAAACTACTAAAGCTAGAAGAAAGGATGGTGGTCGATGTCTTGGGAAATGAATTGGGAAATCGCAAGTATTGTGGGTCGCGAAATTTTGGACAGTCGGGGTAATCCCACTGTGGAAGTGGAGGTCGGTCTGGCCAGTGGAGTTTTCTCCCGGGCGGGGGTACCATCTGGGGCCTCTACCGGCGCCCGTGAGGCGGTGGAACTACGTGACGGGGATACTCATCGCTATGGCGGCAAGGGCGTGCTCAAAGCAGTTGAGAACGTCAATACGGTCATTAACGAAACCCTGCAAGGCTTTGACGCTCGTAACCAGGTGGTCATTGATAGAACGCTTATAGAGCTGGACGGGACCCCCAATAAAGGCAAACTTGGGGCTAACGCCATCCTGGGCGTATCTTTGGCCGTTGCCCGGGCGGCGGCAATGGCGGCTGATCTTCCTCTCTATGCGTATCTTGGTGGTCCCGGTGCTGTGCGCCTTCCCGTACCCATGCTGAACATTATGAACGGCGGCGCTCATGCTCGCTGGCAGGGCTCAGATTTCCAAGAGTTTATGATCGCCCCTTATGGCGCCGGGAGCTTCCGGGAGGCGCTGCGCTGGGCCAGCGAGATATATCACGCCCTGCGATCGGTACTGATGGATGCGGGTCACCATGTGGGAATAGGTGACGAAGGCGGCTTTGCGCCCAACGTGTCCTCCAACGAGGAGCCCTTAGAATTAATCGTCAAAGGAATCCAGAAAGCTGGCCTTAAGCCTGGGAGTGAGGTTGGTATTTCTTTGGATCCGGCCGCCAGTGAGTTTTTCGAAGACGGAGTTTACAACCTGCGTACGGAGAACCGCACCTGTTCCTCAGAGGAAATGGTGGAATATTTCGAGAAGCTAGCCAAAAATTATCCGATCATCTCGCTGGAAGATGGTCTGGCGGAGGATGATTGGGACGGCTGGCACGTTCTCAACAGTCGCTTGGGAGATTCGATTGAGCTTATCGGAGACGATATCTTCGTCACGAACGTGGAATATATTGCTCGAGGTATTCACGAGAATAGCGCCAATGCAGCCCTGATCAAACTCAATCAGATCGGCTCTGTGACCGAAACGATTGAAGCGGTAAGGATGTGTCAGCGGGCAGGCTGGGGAGCCTGCGTGTCGCACCGTAGCGGCGAGACCGTTGACAGCTTCATCGCCGATATGACCGTGGCCCTGGACACCGGCCATCTCAAGACTGGCGCCCCTGCTCGGGGTGAACGAGTGGAGAAATATAACCAACTGCTGCGCATCGAGGAGGATCTAGGAACTGCAGCCCAATATGCGGGTAAGGAGGCTTTCATTCGGCCAGTAAGGTTTTAAGGCTGGAATTATAGAGTACTGGCGTAGTTGGACAAATCAGAGAAGCGCAGATTGATGGATTTGGCCGGTACGGCCTTATTCCATCCTACAAAATAACCAGAGGAAGCAGTGGGGTGGATGAAGCGGAGCGAATCCACTTTAGGATCTCAGCCACCTTCTGGCACGTGTCGGCGAGAATTCTTCAAGAGGCCGAATTTTCCATTCGTCAAGGAGAACGAGATGACTGTTCACGAACTGGCCGGGAAGTCTCCACCCAGGTCCCTGCTTGTCAACATTCCCAGGCTGATTTCGGCCTACTATACCCATAAACCTGACATCTCGGACCCCAGCCAGCGGGTGGGTTTCGGGACCTCTGGACACCGGGGCTCACCTCTGAAAAATAGCTTCAACGAAAACCACATTCTGGCCATCAGCCAGGCCATCTGCGAATACAGGCAGGCGAAAAACATTACCGGGCCCTTGATCATGGGCAAGGACACCCACGGCCTCTCTGAACCAGCATTGGCCAGCGGGCTTGAGGTATTTGCCGCGGCTGGGATAACAGTCATGATTCAAGAGGATTTTGGCTACACGCCAACCCCGGTGATCTCCCACGCCATTCTCACCTACAACCGTGGAAAGAAGCAGGGGCTTGCTGATGGTGTGGTCATCACTCCCTCCCACAATCCACCTCAGGATGGCGGGTTCAAATACAACCCGCCCGCGGGGGGCCCCGCTGACACTGAAACAACCAGGGTCATTGAGAACAGGGCCAACGAGATTCTGGGAAGCGGCCTCAAAGATGTCAAGCGCTTGCCCTATGAAATTGCTTTAAGAGCCGACACCACTCATAACTATGATTACCTAACCCCCTACGTTGAGGATCTCAAGAATATCATCGACCTGGATGTTATCGCTAAAGAGGGTGTTAAAATAGGTGTCGATCCCCTCGGTGGGTCGGCTGTCGACTTCTGGGATCCCATAGCAGAAAAATACGGACTTGCCATCGAAGTTGTAAATCGAGAAGTTGATCCGACCTTTGCTTTCATGACCGTGGACAAAGATGGCAAAATCCGTATGGACTGTTCCTCACCGTATGCCATGGCAAACTTGATCAAGCTGAAAGATGACTTCGACATTGCCTTCGGCAACGATCCGGACTGTGACCGCCATGGTATCGTGACCGGGAGTGGGGGGCTCATGAATCCAAATCACTATCTTTCCGTGGCGGTATGGTACCTGTTCCAGAGTCGAGCAGATTGGAAAGATGGGGCAGCGGTTGGGAAAACTCTGGTATCCAGCTCCATGATCGACCGGGTAAGCGCGCACCTGAACCGGCGACTTTCAGAAGTGCCGGTGGGCTTCAAATGGTTTGTGGATGGGCTCATTGACGGCTCGTACGGATTTGGTGGTGAGGAGAGTGCAGGAGCTTCGTTTTTAAGAAAAAATGGTGAAGTGTGGACCACCGACAAAGATGGTATCATCATGGATCTGCTTGCCTGTGAGATTACGGCCACAACCGGCTGGGATCCAGCGGAACTCTACCAAGAGCTTGAGGAAAAATTTGGCAGTCCCATTTATGAACGTATAGATGCACCCGCTACGATGGAGCAAAAAACGGCTCTCAAAGGACTATCTGCCGAAATGGTTACGGCAGAAGAACTTGCCGGTGAGCCCATCATTGCCAAACTCACCCATGCCTCCGGTAACAACGCCCCAATAGGCGGGCTAAAGGTTGTTGCTGAAAACGGCTGGTTTGCGGCGCGCCCCTCCGGCACCGAGGACATTTACAAACTTTACGCCGAAAGTTTTAAGGGGCAGGAACATCTAAGAGAAATTCAGGCAGAGGCGCAGGCGATCATTGACGCTGCCCTGGCTGCGCTGTGAACAGTAAGCGGTAAGCAGATAAAGTAGGAAGTTTGGAGCACTGGCCTGTTGGAGCTTTAACGATTGCAGTAAGGTGAAAGTTTCCGACTCCACAATCTGCAACCTAAAACCTAAAATCGCATTACTCTATGTGACAAAGCTCGTAGGAGGCCTAAATGGAAGTCAACGATCTGGATCTTATCGTGCCAAGACTTGGGGAGTGCCGCATCCCATCTCCCATGTCTGGGGTTAATTTCGTTGTTGATGATGCCCATGTTCTCTACCACGGAAATTTGAAAACGGTCGAGCGTTACCAAGAGGCGGGTAAAAAGCCACCATGTTTCGAGATGGCGGGCCCCAGAGAAAAAATCTATTTCGATCCAGCCAAGCTGAAGTGCGGAATTGTAACATGCGGAGGACTTTGCCCCGGCTTGAACGACGTCATTAGGGCAATTGTTTTAAGTTTGTTCCACCACTACGGAGTGCGGACCGTCTTCGGATTTCCATACGGCTTTGAGGGGCTTTCCTACAGGCACGGGCATGTTCCCATCGAATTGAATCCGAAAATTGTCCAGAATATCCACCAGCAGGGGGGGACTATTTTGGGGTCGTCCCGCGGGCCCCAGGAAGTCCCTGAAATGGTGGATACACTGGAACAGATGAACGTGGGTATGCTTTTCACTATAGGAGGAGACGGTACCCTGAGGGGATCCCAGGAGATCGCAGAGGAGATTGAACGGCGCAAACTCAAGATTGCTGTAATTGGTGTGCCGAAGACCATAGACAACGACATCTCCTATGTGCAGCAGTCCTTTGGTTTTGTGACTGCCGTATCCGAAGCTACTAAAGCGCTTTATTCGGCACATGCAGAAGCTTCAGGGGCAAGGAACGGCATCGGCTTGGTGAAGCTGATGGGGCGCCATGCCGGGTTTATCGCCGCCTATGCCACCCTGGCCAATAGCGATGTTAATTTTTGTCTGGTCCCTGAGGTGGATTTCACTCTTGAGGCTCTCCTCAACTCACTCCAAGAGAGGTTGAAAAAGAGGGGCCACGCAGTTGTGGTGGCAGCCGAGGGGGCCGGGCAGGATTTGATGGGCACAACTGGTGAGCGAGATGCATCCGGCAACATTCGCCTTGTAGATATTGGTGTCTTTCTCAAGGATCGGATCACGGCCCACTTCCAGGAACAGGGAATAGAGTCGAATCTTAAATACATCGACCCCAGTTACATCATCCGGAGTATGCCGGCTACCCCGCCCGATTCAGCGTTTTGCCTCATGCTAGGACATAATGCAGCTCACGCCGGAATGGCAGGTCGGACCAGTATGGTTGTTGGTTACTGGAAAAATGAATTCACCCACGTTCCTATTTCTGCGGCCGTGTCAAAGCGAAAGCAAATGGATCCCAGAGACAAGTTGTGGACCGGCGTACTCTCGTCCACAGGACAGCCGAGGGAGATGACGTGAGGAATAGCTCCCGATGCGGCCAGTAAACCAGCCCGTTATCATCCGAAATCCGCAATCTAAAATCGGAGGGGAATGAACATGACTGAGCTTACCTCCCTGTCTGCCTGGAAA
>CBFDBW010000246.1:0-4872 GCA_965603145.1 uncultured Syntrophobacterales bacterium | reverse complement strand
TTTGGGTATGCTTAGAGTTAAGACACCGTCTTCCATTGTCGCTTCGCACTTCTCTGTCTTGAGCCCGGTGGGAAGGATCACGCTTCGGGAAAAAGCGCCGTAACGTCTCTCCTGGTACAGGTAGTCCTCTTTCTTGATCTCCTGTTCGGCATTGGTCTCCCCCTTGATTGTCAACATTTCACCAGTGATGTCAATGGTGACATCCTCTGGCTTCAGTCCGGGCAAAGTTGCCTTCACCACCACATCACTGGGGGTCTGATAGACATCCAGGGTTGGTACAGGTACTTCACCAAGAGCAGCCAAACCACGAGACGGCCGGACGAAGCTGTCTTCAAACAGTCTGTCCATTGCCTGTCTCAGACTCATGAGTTCGCTAAACGGCGGCCACCTTTCTATAGCCATTTGTTGCCTTACCTCCTTTTCTTAGTTTGTCACTGAGCCCCACTCTCAGTTTTGCCAATGTTATAGGAAACTTAACCAATGTTGTCAAGTTCCCTCAACGATTGACAATATTAGTTGACAAAAGCTTTTAATAATTCTATAATTGTGTAGCAAAGCGATATAGAAGAAAGATGGCAAATAAGGACTATTACCAGATTCTGGGCGTGAACAGAAATGCTTCGGAAAAGGAAATCAAGCAGGCGTACCGCCGTTTGGCTCGCAAACATCATCCTGACCTGAACCCGGGCGACAAATCTGCTGAGGCAAGGTTTAAGGAGATGAATGCGGCCTATGAAGTCCTTTCCAATCCTGAGAAGCGAAAGAAATACGACCAATTCGGTGACCAGTGGGAATACGCTGAGCAATTTGCCAAAGCTGGAGGCCAGGGGGGAGTGCGCTGGGATGTTGGTAAAGGTGGCACAACTTTCGAATATGGCGACGTCAGCGGGTTGGGCGACATCTTCTCAAGCTTGTTCGGCGGCGCGGGCATGGGCTCCAGGATGAAGCGTGGACCGCAGCGCGGCCAGGATGTGGAGTCACCTGTCGATATTAGTCTTGAGGAAGCGTACCGTGGCTCTAGGCGTGTGGTACAGCTTCAGACGACTGAACCCTGTACGGCCTGTGGGGGCACAGGTAGGGTAGGCAATCGAGTCTGTACTATGTGCGGTGGCGCCGGTGGCAAAGTGATTCCCAGGCGCCTGGAGGTCAAGATTCCCCCGGGAGTTAAAGATGGCTCGAGGATTCGTATGGCGGGAGAAGGCGCGTCGGGTCGTGCTGGAGGTAACAAGGGTGACCTGTATCTAGTTGTCAGAGTTCTGCCCCATAAGCTCTTTGAGCGCAAGGGCGATGACCTCTATAGCGAGGTCTCAGTGCCCTTAGCTACTGCCATACTTGGTGGCGAGGTTAGATTACCTACTCTGGACGGCAATATATCTCTTAAGGTTCCGCCGGAGACTCAAAATGGGAAGCTTTTTCGCCTGGCGGGAAAGGGCATGCCCCAACTAGGTAATGCCAATCGCGGTAGCATGTTTGCCAAGGTAAGTGTGGTGCTGCCCACCAGTTTGACCGAGGAGGAAAGAAGACTATTTGAGAGATTGCGGTCCCTGCGAACCGCATAAAGTGAGGTGCCACCATGACGGACTGGGAATCAAGGCCGAGATATGTAATAAGCATAGCTGCGAGAATCATAGGCATAGAAGCACATACTCTGCGGTATTACGAAAAGCTGGGGCTGGTGGAACCGGAGCGTTCAAGTGGCAATATCCGTCTCTACTCGGAGGAAGATATTGAGCGGCTACGCTATGTCAAGGCGCTGATGAGTGATTGTGGCGTTAATCTGGCTGGAGTAGAGGTGGCACTGAGGTTGATGCGGACGATGAAAGAGATGCAGCAGCAGCTTGAGGAAATGGAGAGAAGAATCAGCAAAGTTGCGGAGGCTGAAATGGAAGACGTCATAGAGGACATAATAGAAGACGCGGAATGGAATGAGATCTAGAAACCATTTAGCTACTGATCCGTCCTTCGTATCAGAGCGAAAAAACCCGGACAGTTCGGTATCGCCAGGGGTGACAGAATAGACAGTCAGGAGGTATAGAGAGTTGAAACCAGAGAGATTTACTGAACAGGCGCAGGAGGTTTTGACTGCTTCACAAGAATCAGTTCGTCGCTATCACCATAACCAATGGGATGTGGAGCATGTCTTGTTGGCTCTGCTGGAGCAGGAAAAAGGAATAACCAGGGACATATTCCAGGCTTTGGGCGCTGATGTCGACGTGGTGAAAAAGCGGGTCGGATCAACGTTGGACAGTTTTCCTAAGGTGACCTACGAGGTGGGGCAGATTTATGCTACGCCGCGAATTGCTGCTCTTCTCGAAAATGCCAACAAGGAGGCTGACAGGCTCAAGGACGAATTTGTCAGCACCGAACATTTGCTCATCGCCATTGCCGGAGAAACCAGAGGTGAGGCAGCGACAATCTTAGCTGAATCCGGTGTTGCCCAGGAGAAGATTTATCAGGCCTTGCAGAAAATCCGCGGCGGTCATCGAGTCACTGACCGTCAGGCGGAAAGCAAGTACCGCTCCCTGGAGAAGTACGGACACGACCTCACGGATCTAGCCCGTCAAGGCAAACTCGACCCTGTAATCGGAAGAGAAAACGAAATCAAACGTGTGATTCAGATACTATCCCGGCGCACGAAGAACAATCCCGTGATTATCGGTGACGCCGGTGTGGGCAAGACGGCCGTTGCTGAGGGATTGGCTCAGAAGATCGCCGCTGAAGATGTTCCCGATTCCCTGAAGGGGAAGAAGGTGGTGGCTCTGGATATGGGAGCACTGGTGGCCGGGAGCAAGTTCCGCGGGGAGTTTGAGGAAAGGTTGAAGGCAGTTTTGGATGAGGTGCGGCAAGCGGCTGGCGAGGTTATTATGTTCATTGATGAGCTTCACACCGTGGTGGGGGCTGGGGCTGCTGAAGGAGCAATTGACGCCAGCAATATGCTGAAGCCGGCACTGGCTCGTGGTGAGATCCAATGTATCGGGGCCACTACACTCGATGAATATAGAAAGCGCATCGAAAAAGACAAAGCGCTGGAGAGACGTTTCAGCCCTGTGTATCTCGATGAACCCAGTGTGGAAGCAACCATAGAGATCCTGCGGGGGCTTCGTCCCCGATACGAAGCGCATCACAAAATAAAAATCGACGATTCCGCTGTGGTAGCTGCGGCCAAGCTGAGCCAGCGATATGTATCCGATAGATTCTTGCCTGACAAGGCCATCGACCTGATCGATGAGGCAGCCAGCAAACTGCGTCTTGATATGGAAAGCGCTCCTGATGAAGTGAAGACTTTGGATAGGAAACTGAAGCATCTGCGTGACGAAGAAGGGGCTGCTTCGCAACGAGGGGACTATCAGAAGGCTGCCGAATTGAAAGCGGAGAGGATAGGCTTGGAGCAGGAGTACGACCAGGCCAAATCGAAATGGCAAAAAGAGAAGAAAATCGACAGTACCGTGGATGAAGAAGATATTGCGGGACTGGTTGCCCAGTGGACGGGCATACCTGTTTCCCGGATGATGGAGACGGAGACCGATAAACTGGTCCATATGGAGGAGAGGATTCACCAGAGGATAGTGGACCAGGAGGAGGCGGTGGCTGCCGTCTCCGAGGCCATCAAGCGAGGCCGAGCCGGGCTCAAAGACCCCAAACGTCCGATTGGCAGCTTCATTTTCCTTGGCCCTACCGGTGTGGGGAAGACCGAGCTGGCTCGCGCTTTAGCCGAGTTTCTCTTCGCCGATGAAGAGACCATGGTAAGACTGGACATGTCGGAATATATGGAAAAGCATACCGTATCCCGTCTTATCGGGTCGCCACCGGGATACGTGGGGTATGAAGAGGGAGGCCAACTGACCGAGGCAGTGCGCCGCCGTCCCTACCGAGTTATTCTGTTCGACGAGGTAGAGAAAGCTCACCCTGACGTCTTCAACATACTATTGCAGCTACTGGAGGACGGCAGGCTCACCGATGGGCATGGCCGGACTGTGGACTTCAAAAACACAGTAATAATCATGACCAGTAACCTGGGCACTGAGGAATTTCAGCGTGGGGGAATTGGTTTTCCCAGTAGAAAAGATGAAGGCGGCGAACAAAGAATGAAAACCGCTATAGAAAGCGCCCTAAAGAAAACCTTCCGCCCCGAGCTACTCAACAGGATAGATGATGTCATCATATTTCATCCTCTAACTGAGGAACACTTGAAGAGCATCGTTGACCTGCTTATCCGTGAGATAGAGACAAGGCTTGCTGAGCGCAGGATCAAGCTTGAGGTGAATGAAGAAGCCAAAGCCTGGTTAGCTCAGAAAGGCTATGACCCTGTATACGGCGCTCGCCCGTTACGCCGGGCTATTCAAAAGTATGTAGAGAATCCCATATCGACAAAGATATTGCGGGGTGAGTTCAAGGAAGGAGACACTGTAGCTATAAGCTTGCAGGAGGATAACCTGAGCTTTGTTGCTCGGAAAACTGCCAGAGCGAAAACCAAATAGAAGATTGTTTGGTGACTCGCTCTTGCGCAGAACCCTCTTTGTTTGAGGCGCTGAGTCCTCAGTTTCCTGCCATCCCCTTTGACGCCTGTAGGCAAAGCTGGTAAGCTAACAGACTTAAAGGAGACCTGAGGATGCCTGCCAAAGTAGATATGGAGAAAATCGTCTCTCTATGTAAGCGGAGGGGCTTTGTTTTCCCCAGCAGCGAGGTATATGGCGGTTTAGCCAGCTGCTGGGATTATGGCCCCATGGGAGTGGAGCTTAAGCGTAACGCTAAAGAGGCCTGGTGGAAGGCCATAGTCCAGGACCGCGATGATGTAGTGGGGCTGGACACATCTATCATGATGCACCCGGGAGTTTGGGCTGCCAGCGGTCACATTGATAGCTTCACAGACCC
>CBFDBW010000245.1:0-4896 GCA_965603145.1 uncultured Syntrophobacterales bacterium | reverse complement strand
ACCTGCCGGTAAGCATCGATGGATTCCATCACCCTGCCAGCACCACGGGTCACCGTAGTGAGCGCATCTGCTTCCACATAAACCGGAAGTTTCAGAATGTCGGTCAGCAGGGTGTCCAATCCCCTGAGAAGTGCTCCGCCTCCCGCCAGCCAGACACCATTATGAGTGATGTCTGATGCAAGTTCTGGCGATGTCTTTTCGAAAGTCCGCTTGATACTCTCAATGATGACATTCACCGGTTCCGTCAGGGCACGCCTTATTTCCTGATCGTCTACCCGGAAAGATCTGGGTATTCCAGTGAGTATCTCTTTCCCTGCGACCTTAACCGTCATGGGCTGAGGAAGTGGACAGGCAGAGCCGATTTCCAGCTTGATCCGCTCCGCCTCATTTTCACCGATGGCGATTTGGTGGTGGTTCTGAACGTGGCGGATTATAGCTTCATTTGCCTCGTCGCCGGCCACTCGCACTGATTCTGAGTAGGCCACGGCCGAGAGCGAAATCACCGCTACCTCCGTGGTGCCGCCTCCGATATCCACCACCATGCTGCCTACAGGCTTGTTGATGGGTAGGTCAGCGCCGATGGCTGCCGCCATGGGTTCCTCGATAAGGTGTACCTGGCGCGCCCCTGCTTGCTCTGCTGATTCAATAACCGCACGTTTCTCCACCTGGGTGACGCCGGTGGGGACGGCCACAATGAGCCGTGGCCGAAAGAGAAAAGAGGGTCTTTGGATCTTTCTGAGAAAGTATTTGATCATTACGCTGGTTACTTCGAAATCGGCAATCACTCCGTCCTTCATGGGACGGATGGCGACGATTTTCTGAGGAGTGCGGCCCAGATATTCTTTGGCCTCACTGCCCACAGCGATGACCTTCCCTGTATCGCGGCTCAGAGCCACCACTGAAGGTTCATTGAGCACAATTCCCTCACCCTTCATGTAAATCAGAGTATTGGCTGTGCCAAGATCCATGGCCAAATCTTTGGCGAAAAGTCCAGCAAGTCCGTGCAGCAACCTCATAATTGCCCACCTAAGTTGAGCCGTTTTCGCTACAAGTTAGTCCGTCTCCTTACAAGCCCGATCCAATTTTCAGTGATAATGGTAGCTGGGAAAAATTGCTCCAGACTCGCAGTCAAGCAGATTTCACTTTTATGTCTCGATTCGAAGCATTCGCTGCTTGATCTGTAAGGGACTGAAAAGCCATGGTCCACAGTTCACGGGATGAAGCCGCATCTCGGGGATAAAGTGCAGAACCAAAATAGGCTTCCAGCCGGGGCAGGTCATGCAATGATGCCAGCACTTCCTGGTCTATAGCGGCGGTACTGGCCACGAGTTGGTCATGTATGGCTCTCTCCGTTTCATCCTCAAACAATACAGCAAAACGGGCTTGATCCAGACAGCCAATGACCTGTTTGTCTCTAAGTCGCTGGAGCAGCGTTGAAGCGATGCGCTGGCGTATGATAGCCAGGTCTGGCAGGGCTACTCGAGTACACAATGCCTCAAAACCCTCGATGGCAATGATACCTAACCCAAGACTGACATTGGTCTTCCGACACCTTTGCAGCCTTTTATTGAGAATCCGATCAAAAGCCTCAGTGTTGCATACTTCGGTGATGGGATCCAAATTGCGAACAATCGCCAATTCACGCTTAAAGGTGAAATTTTGCAGGACGAGAGTGGCACGCCTTGCCAAGGCGGTGATTGCGCCGATTTCTTCTTTACTCCAGTTGGCTTCGGTGCGACTGATAAAAGCAATTACGCCTCCAACCTCATCCGCTTCCCAAGCCAGGGGCATACCGACCAAGGCACCAATTCTGCCGATGGAGTCTTTTGGGCCGAAAAGAAAAGGGATTCGAGTGCGGGAGCGAAACTTGGGAATGACTAGAGACTTACGATTCTGGAAGATCCAACCAATGATTCCCTGATCAGCTGGATGTGAACTTCTGAGAAGAGATGCAACCATACTGCCCGAAGCAGCGACTGGTTGTAAAAATTGGCCCTCCTTGATGGGCACGGCAACCAGACCACTGTCGGCTTGCAGGTATGGACAGGCAAGCTCCAGCAAGCGGTTTAGATAAGGGACAGGATCATCAGTGTCTGCCGGCATTGCATCCGCACGGCGCCACAGAGTCAAGAGTTGACGCTGACGCTGGTGGTGGTGACCGGCCCGCTCAGCAGCAAGGGCATTACCGACAACAGTAGCAAAGCCTGAGAGAAGTTTTTGGTCCTTATTGGTAAAAACGTACTGGCGCTTACTGTCCACACAGAGCACGCCTTTGGGCACCTCAAGGGGAAAAGCCAGGACGGATTTGATGTTCTCGTCACTTTGATAGTAGGGGAGAATCTTCGTGTCGCGGTCAAAGTGATCGATGCTTAGTGGTTTGTTATTTTTTGCCACCCAACCCACTAGGCCCCCTTCCTCGAGCGAAAATCGAGCCTCGGGGTTGATGTGCTTGCTTAAACTATGAAATGCTCTCAAGGTGAGGAGTTTGCTGCTGTCATCCCAGAGAAACACGGCTGCCGTGTATGCATCCAGACAGTTACTCAGCAGAGCAGTGATGTCGTCGAGTTGTCGATCAACTGACATATGGACCTGCAGGTGGGGCACAGAAGGATAAAAAAAGGCGGCTCGATAGCCATGTCCGCTCGGGAGCTAGCTTGCCGAATTCTGACCGATATTATTAATTGTTACACCATGTTATCTCATTCCGGGCCAAGGTTCGGTCCATGAATAGCCTATTTAAGAAGTTGTGTCAACCACTTTCGGATTTCGGATTTGAGATTTCAGAATTAAAATCTGTAGTTGCAATTTGCATTCTAAAATCTCAAATCATCATTACTCCAACACTTCAGTTCGCTCATTGTGGTGCTTGTCAAACCGCTGCAAATAGGATAATGAGTGGTTGGCAAAGGGAGGACTGGATGGCCAAGATTCGTGTGATGCCAGAACAGCTGGCCAATAAAATTGCCGCCGGTGAGGTGGTGGAAAGGCCGGCTTCAGCGGTAAAAGAGCTCGTTGAGAATGCTATGGATGCGGAGGCTCGCCAGATAAGCATCGAAGTGCATGGATCAGGCTGCCGTACAATTCGGGTGGTAGATAATGGTATAGGTATGGAAGAGGATGACGCCATTTTGGCCCTTGAGCGACACGCTACCAGTAAGATCACAAGCGATGCAGACCTCGCCGCCATTCAAACCCTCGGATTTCGCGGCGAAGCCCTACCGAGCTTGGCGGCAGTCTCGAAGTTTGAGCTCCAAAGTAGAACAAGGGAATCCACCGCGGGTACTCGTATTAGTGTCGCTGCAGGGGTGGTCAAAGAAGTAAGCGCATGCGGCTGTCCACCTGGTACCCAGGTGTGGGTTCGTGACCTTTTTTATAATCAACCAGCGCGACGTAAATTTCTGAAAAGTGAGAAGACCGAGTTCGGACATGTGGTGGATACACTAACCATGCTGGCCCTGGGCCGACCGGAAATCCATTTCTCCCTTCGCCAGAAAAATCGCCAGATCCATGACTGGCCCGCAGCGATAAATCTGCAGCAGCGGTTGGCACAAATCTTCCCCAAGAGATTGACGCAATCCTGGTTGGCCGTATCCCACAGGCAAGGGGTTTTGAGCCTTGTGGGATTTTTGAGCCCCCCGGAACTCTACCGATCTAACAGCCGCATGCTTTTCCTCTACGTTAATGGCAGACCGGTTTGGGATCAACAGCTGAGGATTGCACTTCTGGAAGCCTACAGAACATTGCTGCCAAAGGGTAAATATCCTCTCGGGGTACTTTTCCTGGAATTGCCTGCCCAGCAAGTGGATGTAAATGTGCACCCAACGAAAGCGGAGGTGCGTTTTCAAGATCCGCGGACTCTCTGTAAAACAGTAACGAATGCGGCGCAAGCCGCACTGGCTACTATGGAGAGGCAGCGATGGACTCGGCCTCTGGCTGCAGGCTCTGGGCTGCGAGTTGCCGAGGCCCCGATTCAAAGTGAATTGGCACCTCTCTTACCTGAAGGGGTAACCGTATCTGAGCCAAGGATTCCAACCTATGAACCGCTGCACTTTCCCCAGAGAGGTTTGCCAACGGATGAAGAAAGCAGGCGACCGTCGGAGAAGCTGCACCAGGAACTCGGGACGCTGTTTGGCGAACTGAATGTCATAGGGCAATTCCACAACACCTATATTCTCTGCGAAGCACCGGACGGCCTGATTCTGATTGATCAGCACGCGGCTCACGAGCGTGTGTTTTTCGAAGCCTTTCACAAAGAGGCAATTGAAGGGCAGCTGGCAAGTCAGATTTTGATGATCACTGAGACCGTGGAGCTCACTGCTGAGGAGAGCGCTTGGCTGGAGGACTCCTTGCCTCTCTTTTCAAAGTTGGGGTTTCGGCTGGAGCCATTTGGCAGCTCTACCTTTGTAGTACGTGCGGTTCCGGCGGCGGCACTCCGCCAAGAGCCGCTAGAACTGCTTCTGGAGCTGGTGGCAGCCGGTTGTAAGGGGGCAAGTTCTCTAGGACCGGAAACTCTACTCGAGAAACTACTGCAATCCATGGCGTGCCGGGTCGCCATAAAGGCTGGCCAGAGGTTGGGTAGGGAAGAGATTGCGGCACTTTTGCAGCAACTCGATGGACTGGATCACTGTTCAACGTGCCCACACGGCCGTCCACTCTGGTGGAAGCTTACCATGGGTGAAGTGGAAAGGATGTTCGGTAGGGCATAGAGCATAGAGCACGTTCAAAACCAAATACGAAGTCCGAAGCACGAAGCACGAAACAAATCCGAATGCTCAAAATCAGAATGACCAAAACCCTAAGATCTCGATATTCGTGTTCTCGTATATGTTTTGAACATTTGAAAATTCGGATTTTGAATTTGTTTCGAAATAGGGAACCCGCCCTGAAGGGGTGGGA
>CBFDBW010000244.1:0-4897 GCA_965603145.1 uncultured Syntrophobacterales bacterium | reverse complement strand
AATTCATTGCCTGGCAACAAAAAAGCACTGGTCTGCTTTACACCGTTGGCAGCGGTCTCCGACGAATCGTCAACGCCGCCGTCGAAAAACCAAGGGTTTGTCGCCAACGAGGGATGCACGTAAGTAGAGCGAATTAGATGCAGAGAGGATTTCATGAAAAAAACCGGTGTCTTCTACCATCCCAGCTTCAGCCGAAAAAGTTATCTCACCCGCGGATCTCGACTGGAGGATTTTCCCGAAGCGATTGATTATCTGCTGGCCCGTGACAACGTTGTTCTCTATGAATCGCCACCCATCGAGGAAGAGTGGATCCTCAAGGTGCACACCCCCGAACTTATCCGAGGCGTGGAGGGTGATCCCCTTTGCTCCACTGGCTGGCACTCAGTTGGTGGCGTGGTCCGAGCCGGAGAAAAGATCTGCACTGGAGAGATTTACAACGGCTTTGCCCTCATTGGTGCCGGTGGTCATCATTCGGGAAGAGATTATTTTGGCGGCTTCTGCTGTTTCAATGATGTGGTAATCACCATCACTTACCTGCGCGAGATACACAATATTCAACGCTTCGCCATCCTTGATACAGATGCCCACCACGGTGATGGTACGCGTGATCTTCTCAAGAATGATCCAGACGTACTTCACGTTTGCTTTTGCAGCATGGAGACTTGTTCAGCAGACGGCACCAAGGTGGACGTTCCTGCGCCTGGCGGTTTCTGGGGATTTTCGGGTAAAACCGCTGACAATGTGGATGAGGCCTACGCCAATAAGGTAAGAGAAGAGTTCGGTCCTCGGGTGGCTGATTTCAAACCAGATCTCATCTTCTGGTATTTCGGTTTCGACACCCACAAGGGAGATTATGGCAGCCTGGGGCTCAGCAAAGCGTGCTTCCTGGACATTGCCCACTTCATGCGACAGACCGCAGACGAGGTGACCGATGGCCGTCTGGAGGTGGTTCTAGGGGGTGGATCCCGCACTGACCTTGCCACAGCACTTATACCGCCCATCATCGAGGTTCTCGCCGATACCGCCTAGCGTTTTGGTAAACAGTAAATTGTGAACGGTAAACGGATTGGGCCATGTTTCTACAACTGTTCACCGTTTACCATTTACCATTTACGGTCATTTGCGCTATGCGAAGTCCTGCACGATTTTTGCAGTATAACTCCGTGAGTCTCATTGCTCCGAGAAACGGGGCTAAAGAGGCTGTCCGACAACCGTCCAAGGCGCCTAGTTGTTATTCTGAGCGAAGCGAAGAATCTCACCAACCTAGATACTTACGCATTCGAGATTCTTCGGCTCACGCCTCAGAATGACATTGTCGGCAGACTCTAAAAGGTTTCTTGAACCTTACTGTTTGATGAATAGATGATAAGAAGAATGGAGATGAAAGGTGAGGATTCCTGACCTTTGCAAGACCTGTAAATACGTGACTATCCTTTCCCACGGAATTCGGTGCCGAAAAAAAATGCGGGCTCGATACCTCAGGGGCAAATTTGTCTGCTCTAAGTATCGGCTGTCCAAGCGCTATCAAACAAATCCTCTTATTGGGTAAGTTATAAAAGAAAGTAGTCAGGGGTCAGTAGCCAGAATCCAGGAGTTAACGGAAAACGGTGAACGGTAAACAGTAAGCAGTAAACGGTATATCGTTATTGAGCATCGAATATCTCAAATCCCTCATTCCCTCAATTCCTTAAGCTCACATCCCAAATCCGCAATCCGCAATCCGAAATTCCACCCCATGCTCCCTACCCCAGCTTCCCTACTGTGATCATATAGAGGACCGTCTCTTCTTCGCCGTCCACGTCCACAAGTTTGTTGAGTTCGTCGTCGTAAAAGGCGCCTATGGGGCAGGAACCAAGTCCCAGACCGGTGGCTGCCAACTGCACATTTTGGCAGACATGGCCAAGGTCCATGCCAATATATCTCACTGCCCTTTCACGATATTTCACCATGCATCTGAGCATCATAGCAGTCCAGATAATCACCACCGCTGCCTTGCGAACTACAGGCTGACCCAAACTGGCAGCAGTAATCGCTCCATTGAAATTACCTTCCTGTAAACACTCCAGCACGAAATCTGCCACCTCTAAATGGTAGATTCCCTGCGGCACGCCCTCAACCCGGTCAATGTAGACATAGGTCTCAAATGGATAAAGGGCGCCTGCCGAAGGTGCGGTTCTGAGCAAATACATCCCCGCCCGAGCTGTTATTCCCTGGGCTGCCCACAAGACTTTTGCAAGCTCTTCCAAGCTGAGGGGCTCTTGGGTTGTATTTCGCTCAGATCTCCGTCTTGCCAGACAATGCCACAGATCGGCAGATTCGCTAAAATCTGGTTGCGGTAACTGTACGCGCTCAGCGCCACCGTAGGTTTTGAAGTGATCAGGTGAAGGAATAGAACCCAGATCATCCCTAGGAGCTCGCTCTCGGGAATACTTGGTCTCCTGCACATAACTGAAGGCTAACCCCTTCTTATATTTTGCCACGATAATCTCCTTTTCGCGTCGTTGAGCATCTGTCAACTCCCTCCAAGCCTTATTTGGGATTCCTAGCCCAATGCGATACTGTCCGTTGTCAGTTGTCCGTCGTCCGTTGTATCACAGTTCGTTCGCTGCTTGGGACTTGAAGCGTAACGCGTAGAGTTTTTGCTTTGACCCCATGCTCTATGCCATCCCACATCCCACATCTCGCATCACTTAACGAGCAAATGCCTGCTTCGTGAGTTGCTCCAAGAACTTTGGATACTCCGGATCAAGAATGCGCACGTGGCGCCTGCCATCTTTTCCACGCACCAGCTTCAAATCTCCCTGTGCCATCCACTGGATAGATTGCGAGTACAGAGCATATTCGAGTTCGAGTCCCCGCCCTCGCACCACCTCCAAGGTGTCTACCGGCCAGATAGGATATATGGCCTGAGCAATAATAGGACCGGTGTCTTCTCCTTCGTCTATGAAATGGACGGTGATACCACCGAAACGGCAACCATGCGCGAAGGTGTCTCCATACCCGTCGGTCCCTGGAAAAGAGGGCAGGAGCGCCGGGTGAATATTCATGATCCCGTAGCGGTCTTCCTTGTTGTAGTGTCCTATGAAATAGGGGGAGATCAACCGCATGAACCCCGCCAGGCAGATGAGATCAGGATTAAAAGGCTCTAGCAGTCCGATGATTTCCTGCTCGGCCAGTACTAAGCGCGCCAACCGATCTCTGACTTCCTCCGGCGGAAGATCGGCATAGATACGCTGCCGTTTGCTCACCTCTCCGAATTCTTCCGGAAGGTTACTTTCATGAATCTCCGGCAGCAGTTTCTTGCCGTAATTCCTGTAATCCACTACGGCAGTGGGAATGCCCTGTTTCTGAGCCCGGACCAACCCGTAGGCGTCCGGATTATTGCTCACCACCACGCTGATCTCAGCATCCAGTTTGCCAGCCTCAATTTGGTCAATCATGGCCTGGAGATTCGTTCCGCCCCCTGAGATCAGGACTGCTAGTTTAAGCTTTTTGGTTTTCTCCTTCACCTTGTCGCACCTCACGATTTCTTCAATACCTTTCAAGTCATCAGGGGGCAGGATAGCAAAGATGGGAGTGTTGATGGAAGTTTTTTCGGAGAATTCCTAAGATGCTGGATACGCGTTTGCTGCGTAACCTTCGGCGGGCGGGGATAACCCCGCCCCTACGATTAACTTATCTGAACTCAGACTTATTAGGTAGAGCAGGCCTCTGTGCCTGCTGTGTGGCAAGCAAGGACGTCTGCCCTCCTTTTACTCCTCGCTGCCCACTCGCCATTTGCACTCGCTGGTGTTATACTGCAGAGCAGTAACGGTAGGAGATATTTTCTTGCCTCGATGGCCCTTATCCGCGTCGCGATAATAAGGAAAAGGTGTGCCCCATGTCCATGTGGCTTTACGATGACGCAAGGGAAATGGAAGATTTCTTGAACTATCAGAAAGAAGTCCGGCTCCTTGAGAGAGAGTACCTTGAAATCCGGATCCTCCTTCGTGATGCCGAGGAAGATTATAGAAAAGAACCTGAGAGCGAGTATCTCGAAGCAAAGGTGAAGTATCTGCAAAAAAGGCTGAAGGGTTTGGAGGGCCTAGCAGCCAGGCTTGCCGCTGACCACCCGCTGGAAATATCCCTTTTTGCTCCGCCCCACGGATAGCCCCTACTCTTATCAATGTGGGAAGACAAAAAGGGTGGGTTACTCAGTGGAGGTCGGTATCAAAATCATGACTCACGCAATCCCAAACACCATCAGGATCACACTCTTTACAATGGTAGTGCTCCGCATATATGAGGCGACTTTGGTAGGATACGGCTTCCTCTAAACGTACCCGCACTCCACAGTGGGCACAGTCAACATATCGAATGTTCTCTTTATTCATTCTGTGGGGACCATGAGAATTGAAAGGCGGCTCATTCTTTAGGTTCCTTAGGTTTGTGCATGGGCAGCCCATAAAGGGTATCAATAAAATATTCAAAATTTTCAGGACCTGCCTCTTCCACTTCTTTGCGGAATTTTTTGCAGATCTCTAATCCTTTCTCCTGGGCGCCTTCGGGAAAACCCTCCTCGTCGGACAAATACCGTTTTTCAATCTCATCTAGTTTGTTCATGAACTCTTCGTAGGTAATTTCCTCTATCGCCATATTCGCCCCCTAAAGTAATGAGCTGAATCAACCGGATTATTCTAATGTAACCTCAACTTCGCTGAGGGCTTTTCTGGCCTCGGCAATCAAATCATAAAAAGCGTCCGATTGATAAGTATCGAAACCGCCGCATCCCATGTCACCGGCTTTGTCAAAAACATGCTCTTTATCAATGTAGGTTACCAGATCTCTTGCGGCCTCAAACAGGGTCAAATACTCATCCTTCATTTGTCTCTTCTCCTCCGGGTGTATTATCATCCTC
>CBFDBW010000243.1:0-4903 GCA_965603145.1 uncultured Syntrophobacterales bacterium | reverse complement strand
TCATTACCATCACTGACATGAATGGCAACACGATAGCCTGGTCCAGTGCTGGCAGTCAGGGTTTTAAGGGTTCCCGTAAGAGCACGCCTTTCGCAGCGCAGCTTGCTGCGGATGACGCAGCAAAGAAAGCGCAAGAACACGGGGTGCAGAACATTGAGGTTTACGTAAAAGGACCAGGGTCCGGCCGAGAAGCTGCCCTGCGTGCCTTACAGGCAGCCGGCTTTAACGTCACACTCATCCGAGATGTAACGCCCATCCCCCATAATGGATGCCGTCCACCCAAGAGGAGACGGGTATAAGTAAGGAGGTTTACTTTGGCTCGATATACCGAATCCGTATGTCGCATCTGTCGCCGCGAAAACCTTAAATTGTATCTGAAAGGCGACCGCTGTTATTCGGACAAATGTGCCTATGAAAGACGCAGCTATCCTCCGGGCCAGCACGGCCAGGGTCGAAAGAAGTTTTCCGACTACGGCATCCAGTTACGGGAAAAGCAGAAGGTGAAGCGCATGTACGGTCTGCTGGAACGTCAGTTCCGCTTCTACTTCCACAAAGCCGAACGGCAGAAGGGGGTTACCGGCACGAACCTTCTCGTTCTCCTGGAACGACGGTTGGACAACGTGGTCTACCGCATGGGTTTTGCGAATTCCCGGGCTCAGGCCAGGCAGCTGGTGCGCCACAACCACTTCGTCGTCAACGGCAAGCGGGTTAACATTCCGTCTTATCTCATCAAAGAGAATGACACCGTTGAGGTGAAAGAGAAGAGTAAAAACATTGTCCCCATTGCAGAGGCAATGGAGGCCGTAGCCAGACGCGGAGTGCCGCAGTGGCTGGAGATGGAAAAAGATAAGTTTAGAGGGACAATTAAGGGTTACCCGGCTCGCGACGAGTTGACCATGCCTATTCAGGAGCAGCTCATTGTGGAGCTTTACTCCAAATAGACGGCCCCCCTGGCCTGATCCTCGGCATCTGTCTCCTGCTTCTCTTCTCATATTTGGCCGGTTGGGGTTCTCATAAGAGGAGTTACAATGCATAAAAATTGGCGTGAATTGATCAGCCCAAAACATTTGGAACTGGATGAAAAGACCGCTTCTAGGTTTTTCGGAAAATTCGCCTGCGAACCTTTGGAGCGAGGCTTTGGCATTACCATTGGTAACGCCCTGAGACGCATCTTGCTGTCATCGCTACAAGGTGCTGCGATCAGCTCGGTGAAAATAGATGGGGTCCTGCATGAATTTTCCACCATTCCCGGAGTTCGGGAAGATGTAACCGATATTATCCTGAACTTGAAAGAGATCAGACTCAAACTGCATGGAGAAGAGAACAAAACTATCGAGGTGGACAAAGTAGGTGAGGACAAGGTTACGGCAGGTGATTTCGTCTGTCCGCCCGAGGTGGAAATTCTCAATCCAGAGCAGCACATTGCCTCTCTGTCAAAAGACGGCAGGCTACAGATGGAGATGCAGATCAAAAGCGGGAAGGGCTACATTCCGGCTGAACGCAACGTGGAAGAGGATGCTGCCATTGGAGTCATTCCCATGGATGCTATCTTCTCCCCCATTCGCAAAGTGAACTATGTAGTGAGTCAGGCCCGTGTAGGCCAGATTACGGACTACGACAAGTTGACTATGGAGATCTGGACCGATGGCAGTGTGCTTCCAGAAGATGCTCTGGCTTTTGCTGCAAAGATTCTGAAAGAGCAGATGGCCATCTTTATTAATTTTGATGAGGAACCAGAGATCGAAGCTCCGGAAGAAGAGGTAGAGGAACCTGAACTGAACGACAACCTGTTCCGTTCGGTGGACGAGCTCGAATTGTCAGTACGTTCTGCCAACTGCCTCAAGAACGCGAATATCCGGTTGATTGGCGAACTCGTCCAGAAAACCGAAGGGGAGATGCTAAAGACAAAGAATTTTGGCCGAAAGTCGCTCAATGAGATCAAAGAAATTCTGACGGAAATGGGTTTGTCGCTGGGTATGAAGTTGGAAGACTTCCCCTCAAGGGAAGAAATAGAGGCGAGAAAGGAACAGGAATAGATGCGACACGGCAAGAGTGGGAGAAAGCTGAATCGCTCTTCCAGCCATCGGTTGGCCATGTTTCGCAACATGGTGACTTCGCTGCTGGATCACGAACGGATATATACCACCCATGCCAAGGCCAAGGAACTCCGGCGCTGGGCTGATTGGATGATCACCTTGGGCAAGAGGGGAGATCTCCACGCCAGACGCCAGGCACTCCAGGTCATACGCGATAAGAGGGTGGTTCACAAACTATTTACCGATCTGGCCCAGCGTTATCAGGCCCGCAGCGGTGGCTACACTCGTACGGTAAAAGTAGGTTTTCGGGTTGGTGATGGCGCACCATTGAGTCTCATCGAGTTGATGACCGGGGAGACTGTGAAAAAGAAGAAGAGGAAACGCAAACCCCGCAAAGCTGTAGAAGCTGCACCACCAGCGGTTGAGGAGGCAGTAGTAGATGAAGCTGTAGCGGCAGAGGTCTCAGCAGGCGAGCCGGAAGAGGCAGTAGCAGAGGAAGCTGTCGAGAAGAAAAAGAAGAAGAGCAAAGCAGCGAAAAAAGCGGAAGTTGAAGCACCGGCGGCTGAAGAGGCCTCAGAGCCTGAGTCAGAGAAAGCTGCAAAAACTGCCAAGGAAAAGAAAGGTAAAACCAAGAAAGGCGAAGAAGGGGACGAGAAGTAGTAGTTCTCCTCCGGGGCGGACGAGCCCGGATATTTCATGAATCGCCTGCTGCGATCGCGGATATGGCCGTCCTTCCGGGCGTCCTCGGGTGTTGCTCCCTGCGACGTACCATTCAGGTACGCCTCGGGACCAATCCCCTGCGGTTGCCCGGTGGCACACCCATCTTCGCGGTCTCGCGACGGCAATTCATATAACATCCGGGCTGGATATACAGGGCAGTCTGCAAAACGGACTGCCCTTTTTTATGTGTGCCTGACGTCAACTCAACCCTAATGTTGCATACCCACGCCGAGGAAAAACGCGTCAGAGTGCGCCAAATGCGGGCGCGAGCCTAGCGATTTCTGCCGGTGTGGGTTTGCAGCGTTAGGGGTTACTCAAGGGACTTCAAGATCAAACACATAAGGTGACTCTTCGCCACCTAGGATAATCCGATGTTTTCCACTTTCCAGTAATACTCGCTTCAGTTCTTCTCGGCTTCCGATCTTACTACCGTCGATTACGGTTCCGCGGCTGCTTACCGTATCAACCACATAATATTGGTTATCAACGATGGTTATCAGGCAATGACATCGAGAAACTCGATATGGCTCCGTGTCCTCTATGTTCAAATCATTGGAGCCGAACACGCTGGTACTGGAGGTTCTGCCAATCTGAAACGGTATTTTGCTGATATCTATCTCCTTGCCTTGCATGGCTTGCTCGGCCTCTTCAGTTTTCGCCGTTAGCCGAAGAGGCTGAGTCGCCAATTCCACGGTGCCGGTGCTGGCTGAACCACAGAATGCCGTTACCATCTGGTTCAAATATCTGACGCGCTGAAAAACCTGTTTGAGTAATGGGATAACGGCGCGAGGGTTTTGCTCCAACATGGACTCAAAGCGCTCGCGGCTTAAAATTCTCACTTCAGTATCTTCCAGGGCAGCAATAGTGGCGGAGCGGGGTTTGTCATCGACAAGGCTCATTTCCCCAAAAATGTTGCCCGTTACTAATCTGGACAGTACCAGTTTTTCATCCCCAACTTTTTTGTACACTTCCACGGAGCCCGAAAGGATGAGATAAGCAGTAGAGCCGGTGGTTCCTTCGTGGATGATGGTGGCTCCTTTTTTGAATCTCACAGTGTCTGCCATGTTCGCGCACCCTCTGCAGTTGCGTATATCGATGGCTACAGTATCATTAAATCAACGAATTAATCAATGATATTCATCCACCGTATGGCAGAGGGCGCAAGGCAATAGCGCGAATTCTAAATCCCTACCCGCCGCCAGTTGCTCGCTAGCATTTGCTCCATGCTTCGTCTTGCTGGCTACCGGGTTCTATGAAATACCCTTGTTTTTCTAGGGTCGATCATTGTGCTCGACAAAACCGTTTGAATCTACGCGAAATAAGAGTATTCTTGCTGCATGGTCAGTATTGAGTTCAACAAAGTAATCTTCTCTTACCAGGACGGCATTGAGGAACCGGTATTTTCCGATTTCGATCTGAGTATTACTGCTGGAGAGTGGGTGGCAATAGTGGGTCCTTCAGGTAGCGGGAAGACCACGCTCCTGAAGTTAATGAAGGGCTTACTGAAACCCCAAGTCGGAGAGATCAGGATAAACGCCGCTGTTCTTGCTGAAGGAGAACTCAACCATCTTGCAGCCTGTGCTTTTGCCAATCCTGAAAACCAGATTGTCTCACCGGTGGTGGCAGAGGACGTAGCTTTTGGTCTCGAAAACATGGGATTAGCTCCGGAGACCATTCAAATCCGGGTAGAGGAAGCCCTGCGGTGGGTGGGCCTTTGGGAACGGGCGGCATATTTCAGCCACCATCTCTCCGGCGGGGAGCAGCAGCGGCTGATCCTTGCTGGCGTTCTGGCACAGCAGAAAAGATGTCTGCTGCTGGACGATCCTCTCTGCATGGTTGCAGGACGGAGTCGTGATGAAATTCTAAAGCTCCTGAAAAGTATCCATACGAGAGAGTTATGCACAATGGTGCATACCACGCATCTTTTGGAAGAGGCTCTCTTCGCTGAAAGGCTGGTTGCCTTAGAAAATGGTACGTTAGTTTTCGATGACTCTCCAGGCAGGTTCTTACAGGAAAAGGAGCTTGTTGAGCAACTTGGCCTGGAAGTGCCTGCCATTGCTGACCTCGGAGAGATGCTCGCTAACAGAGGGCTGGTCGAGTCGGGTGAAGTTATCACTCTGGAGCAATTACTGGAGCTCTTGACAGTT
>CBFDBW010000242.1:0-4910 GCA_965603145.1 uncultured Syntrophobacterales bacterium | reverse complement strand
CGCCACGGGCCTTTGGGACAAAGGTAAAGGTAACGGTATATTCACCCAATATGCCGTGAGATTCAGTTTCAATGAATGGCGCCAACTCGAAATACACTCTCACAAATGGACTGAATCTAATCTTAAGCGGCGCATTCCACGTTCCCCGCCCAATGAAGATCAGATTACCGCTGCTGTCCAGCTTGCCCTTGGTGACCTTACCATCAAATCTTACTAACCTTTTTCTGAAGCCATCTGCCTCAGCCTCCACGCTAAACATTATGACGTAGGAAAGAGCTATTAAGGCAGCCATGAGGATGAACACACAGCGCTTGCCGTTCACCTCTTCCCTCCCTTCTGGCTATTGGGGCTGGATGGCCGAATTATACTCTTGGAGAATGTGTCTAATCCTCGGCAGCATCTGGATGTTATCGATATGAAAACGAGAGAGAGCTTCAACAAAAATCCTAACCTGCTCATCCTCATCAAGATTCCTCTCCACAAAGAGCATGTACTTGTCATATAAACGACACAGGCCACTGCGGCTACGAGGCAGCCTCTCGTAAACGACTTGAATACCGAGCTTCTCTGCCAGGGCCTCCAACTCCATCAGCATTTTGGTGCTGCGCATTTCCATTGTCGACGCCATGACTCCCCCTCGTTTGATGACTCGGTCGGGAACGAACATCTCTCCCAATGGATAATGATATAGAAGGTTTCTCACTCCGCAGATAGGCAAGACAGAAGGGAGCAATGCAGGACCATTCAGTTGGATCAAGAGTATCAAACTCAAAAAAACGCAGCACCTAGACTTTACCATAAACGAAAACGGACTTGTCAAGAGAATAAATACTATTTTTTTCTCACGGGTGGCCAACAAACATTGGGGATAAGAAAAAGAAAACCCCCAGTGACTACCATTGGAAGCCGCTGGGGGAGTGCACAGGAGGCCTAGGATGTCCTGTCCACACACCTACTAAACCAAATTGTTAACCGAGAAATATACCAATTAGGACATTTTGGTAATTATCCACTATTTCTTGCAGTTAGCAGGTATTCTGTCTGGAGATTAGCTGCAAGGGCTGTAGGGTAATCTACACATGTGTTGGCTGGATGCAACGAGTTGAATGGCTTTGTCGGTAAAGAAAGCGAGCTGTTTTGGAGTGCTGGAGGAATAGAAATTCCAAATCACAAATCACAATGACAAAGGTTTCAGTGTTCATGTTTCAGGACGGATGGAGGTTTCAGTGTTCGGTGTTCAGGTTTCAGTGTTCAGTATTCAGCTCTTGTGCTTCTCACCCCTGACACCTGAACCCTGACACCTTGAGATTCGGTGCTTGTAATTTGATATTTTACAGTGCTCCACCCCTCTGGGGAAGGCTCAAAGCCGTGTCCTTAGGGCCCGGATTCTTTACTCAATAGGGGGCTTACCCAACTTATCAACCCCGTGCTTTACAAAATACCGCCACTGGTCCCTGAGCATGACCCTATGCCGCCGCACCAACTCTTCTCCCTTATTTTGGGCTAATTCATCAATCCAGATTCGGAGGACCTCTAGTTCATCGCGAGTTCTTGGCAGTTCCTCCCAACCCAGGAGGTTGTGGAGTTGGTCCATTGACAGCAAAGGGGCGACCACTTTAACCTGTAACTTCAGGATATCTATCAGAATGGCACAAAGCTTGCTGATTTCCAAGGGTGGCAGTAGTCTCATTTTGGGTTTTGGGCACTTTAGATCATTTTTTTAGGCGCCGTAGCCACAGGCTACTATGGTGAAGTGGGCAGATCACTTTATCCACTTCCAAGGGTTCGTTATGTTTAAATTTCTTTTCAAAAAAGAGCGGCAAGTTCAAGAGTTGATTTTCAGGTACCTTGATAATCTGAAAAAGACTCAGGAACACTTTGAGCAAGCCATGGATTGCTATTTTGACTTCGGCCTCGGAGAAAACTGCGATTTTCTCATTGCCCAAACTCACAAGTTCGAATCCAGGGCTGATGACATTCGCAACGACATCATAGAGATGATGTATTCCAAAGTCCTGATTCCCGAGTCTCGTGGTGACATCTTCAGACTTCTCGAGTCAATCGACCTTATTCCCAATCATTTTGAAGCGGTTCTCTTCATGATCCAAGGTCAGAAGATAAAGATCCCAGAATTCATAGTGCCGGACCTTAGAGAGTTCATGCGGGTTTTTTTGGAATGCTGTGATCTAGTAATCAGGCAGGTCGACGCCTACTTTAATAAGACTGAGGATATCAAAGCTCTGGTATCCACCATTGATAGCCACGAGAGTAGGTGTGACCACATGGAGCGAGAAATAGTCAGCAAAATTTTTGACGCCGATATGGACCCTTTTGAAAAGATGCAGCTCAAGGAACTCGTGGGCCAGATGGGCGAAATTGCGGATCAGGCTGATCGTGTATCAAGAAGTGTCTACATAATCAATATTAAGCGTCGGGTGTAATGACTTCTCTTCTTGGAGGTATATTTCTGGGCTGGTCTCTGGGAGCCAATGATGCAGCCAACGTTTTTGGTACGGCTGTATCTTCCAGAATGGTCAAATTCTGGACGGCTGCAATCTTAGCCGCTTCCTTTGTCCTTGCTGGTGCCCTCTTGGGGGGGCAGTCGGGGATAGAAACGCTAAAAGGCCTTACCCGCTTCACCTCTAATCAGGCAATAATAGCATCCATAGCGGCAGCATGTACGGTAACAATCATGACGCTGTTTGGACTGCCGGTCTCAACCTCCCAGGCAGTGGTAGGAGCAATTCTGGGAATCGGAGTTCTCAACCGTCAGCTCAATTTCGAGGGTCTCGGAAAGGTGGTGCTTTGCTGGGTAGGAACCCCTGTGGGAGGTATGATTTTAGGCATTTTTGTCTACAAGCTGCTTGCTGCAATAGCCAACAGAATGAATCTGAATATCTTTCAGTCTGACATTCTACTGCGGCTGTGTCTCATTATTGCTGGTTCCTATGGTGCCTATGCCCTTGGTGCAAATAACGTAGCTAATGTGACTGCGGTTTTCGTGGGTGCTGGAATGTTGAGCGCTTCTGCCGCTGCCCTGATTGGGGGATTGAGTATTGGATTGGGCATTCTCACCTTCAGCAAAAAGGTAATGGAGACTGTGGGGCAGAAACTGGTGAGACTGGACCCTTTCTCTGCCCTGACGGTGGTACTGGCTCAGGCTATAACCGTTCATATCTATGCTCTGGTGGGGGTCCCGGTCTCAACCTCGCAGGCGGTGATTGGAGCCCTACTGGGAGTGGGAATCATTAAAGGCGTCAATACCATACAGCGACGGACCCTTGTTCATATTTTTCTTGCCTGGTTTCTCACTCCTTTTGTGGCTTCTGTCTTTGCTCTCAGCCTCGACTTTGCCACACATTTGCGCTACATTCCCGGCTAATAGACGAATTGTGGAATTCAGGGATTCACCATTACCAGAACCTTGGGGATTGGCATCTCCTAGTTCCTAAATCCTAAATCCGAAGCACGAAACAAATCCAAAATCCGAAAGCTCAAATGTTCAAAACGTTCCTGCTCAAAAAGACTTGTCTGATGTTTTGGTCATTTTGATTTTAGAAATTCGAAATTAGAATTTCTATAAGGATCGGTGGATGTGAACGAGAAAGACAACGCTCCCTTCAATCCTTCGCTGGCTCTGATTAGTGGCGTTTTGGCGGTTTCCACCGGGGCCATCTTTGCGCGTCTGGCCGAGGCGCCAGCCCTGGTAATCGCAGCATACCGGGTTGGCCTGGCTTCACTGATATTGGCTCCCATTGCTTGGTGGCAGATTGGTGATGAACTTCTTGGTCTGGAGAAAAAGGAATATCTTCTGGCCGGATTGGCTGGCCTTTTTCTCGCTTTACACTTCGGTACTTGGATTTCGTCTCTAAACTATACGTCCGTGGCCAATAGCGTGGTGCTGGTAAACACCAATCCGATCTGGGTTGGCGTGTTAACGCCTCTAATAAGCAAGGATCGTCTGAGCTGGATGACCAGAATCGGAATTGTGATCAGCGTCATAGGCGGCGTTATTATTGGTGCCGGGGACTTTGTCATAGGAAGACAGGTATTATGGGGCGATTTTTTGGCCTTGCTCGGCAGCATCTGTGCTGCAATGTATCTACTACTGGGCCGTAATCTGAGGCAGAAGCTTTCGTTACTCGCATATATAGTCCTCTGCTACGGCAGTGCGGCAATCATTTTGTGGTCATTGGTTCTTGCCCTGCGTCTCCCGGTTGTGGGTTTTAGCCCGGGGACCTACTCGGCATTTGTCGGCATGGCCCTGATTTCGCAAATCATTGGCCACAGCAGCTACAATTGGGCGCTCAAATGGTTCAGTGCCAGCCTCATCGCCGTAAGTCTTCTGGGTGAACCCATTGGCGCTACCATACTGGCGTACATCATATTTGGGGAAACCTTAACGTGGACAAAGTTTGTAGGGGGCTCTTTCATTCTCGCCGCCATCTACCTCGCCGGCCGAGGGGAACAAGGTTAACCGCAGAGAGCGCTGATTCGCGTCCTTAGCGGACAAAAGCTCTATCCGAACAAAATGATTTTCTCTGCGTACTCAGCATGCTCTGCGGTGAAAAATCTCTCGAGGTCTGTGGAATGCCGATCATAGCTCAGTCCAGTTATATTCCACCCATCGGTTTTAGGAATGGACACATCCAGTCGTTGTTTCCCACCCTATTTCGCATGGTGAGAGGGGTTACCTATGAAAGGGAGCGAATCTGGACACCGGACGACGATTTTTTGGATCTTGATTGGTCTAGGGTGGGGGCGAAAAGACTGGCAATAATTACTCACGGTTTGGAGGGCAATTCGGAACGTTGGTATATCTTGGGAATGGTCAGGGCAGTTAACCGTAATGGTTGGGACGGACTGGCCTGGAATATGAGAGGCTGCAGTGGTGAGCCAAACAAGAAGCT
>CBFDBW010000241.1:0-4925 GCA_965603145.1 uncultured Syntrophobacterales bacterium | reverse complement strand
GGATTCACCGGAGCTCTGGTCGGCCTTTTAATCGGCTGGATCTGCTTTCGCTTGCGGGGGCCCTATTTCGCTCTGGCTACCATTGCCGCCGGCGAGATTTTCCGGCTGATTGCCACCAACTGGGAAAGCCTCACCGACGGCATGGTAGGCATCCTGATCATCCAGACCTTCCGGAGTAAACTGCCATACTACTATCTGGCACTGGCATTGGCGGTGGCTTCCATCTGGATTTTTGACCTGGTGATGAAATCCAAGTTTGGCTTTTACTTTGTTTCCATTCGTGAAGACCAGGATGCGGCGGAATCTCTGGGTATCAACGCCACTCTTTACAAAAACATATCACTGCTGATCAGTTCGTTTTTCACTGGCATGGCCGGAGCCTTTTACATGAACTACATGGCTTTCATTGATCCCGAGGTGGTCTTCTCCCTACACTACATCTCGATCATGGCCATTCTGGTGGGAATTATCGGCGGGGTTGCCACTATCTGGGGCCCGGCAGTGGGCGCCTTTATCATGATTGGTATTCAGGAAACCTTTCGGAGCGCTCTCTTTGGGTTGGCACCCAAGTGGGTCAGTCAATCCCACGTCCTGGTCTTCGGACTCTTGGTGATTTTTGTCATCTTGTTTATGGCCAACGGTGTTGTTGGAGATTGGCCGAAAATAAAGCGGCTTTTTGTCAGAAGCAGATGAACGAGGGGTGGAATGAGTTTCTTCGAAGTAAAAGAGATCAGCAAGAGGTTCGGCGGTCTCATGGCAGTGGGCGGGGTGAGCTTCCAGGTAGAGCGGGGTGAGATCTTTGGACTGATCGGCCCCAACGGCTCTGGCAAGACCACCATCTTCAACCTCATTAATCAATACTTCCCATTGACTGCCGGCGATATCTTTTTCAAGGAAAAGAGCATCAAGGGCCTGAAGACCTATAAGATATGCCATCTGGGCATCGGCCGCACCTTTCAGGTGGTCAAGCCACTCAAACGTATGACCGTGCTGGAAAATGTTGTTGCTTCTGCTTTCTGCCGGGTTAACACCTTCAAAGAAGCGCAGAATTTGGCTCTAGAGATGTTGGACTTCTGCAATTTGCTCCCCGATAAGGACAAGTTTGCCTCGAGTCTGCCCATTGCCGGGCGCAAGCGTTTGGAGATCACTAGGGCCCTGGCCACCAAGCCCGAACTGCTCCTCCTGGATGAAACTGCCGCGGGGCTGAATACCGCGGAACTGGACGAGGCCATAGAATTGATCCAGAGAATTCGTGACCGCGGCGTGACCATCATTATTGTCGAGCACATTATGAAGGTCATTATGACCATCTCCGATCGCATCCACGCCATCAACTATGGTCAGACCATTGCCGAAGGCACCCCCGAAGAGGTTGCCAATGACAAAGAAGTCATCAAAGCCTACCTGGGAGAGGAGTCCTATGCTTAGGGTTGAAAATATTGACGTTTTTTACGGTGATCTGCAGATACTCTGGGACGTCTCCTTCGAGGTGAACGAGGGTGAAATAGTCGCACTGGTTGGCTCCAACGGCTCCGGCAAATCCACTACGCTCAAGACCATCTCGGGACTCTTGAGCCCTGCCAATGGCAGCATCCTCTTTCAAGACCAGCAATTGCACATGATTCCCGCCAACAAAATTATCGAACACGGCGTTGCTCATGTGCCCGAGGGGCGCCGTCTCTTTCCGGAGATGACAGTGCGGGAGAATCTGATTATGGGCTCCCTTACTCCTCAGGCCAAAGCGAAACGGAACGAAACCATGGAGTGGGTTTTCGGCCTCTTTCCCAGGTTGCGCGAGCGGGAAAAACAGATGGCAGGCACCCTTTCCGGTGGCGAGCAGCAAATGGTTGCTGTGGGCCGCGGCCTCATGGCCCTGCCAAAGCTAATCATGTTCGACGAGCCTTCCCTGGGGTTGGCCCCCATTCTGGTGGCTGATATTTTCAGAATTATCAAGCGTATCAACAAGGAAGGCGTAACCGTGTTCGTAACTGAACAAAACACCAAACAAAGCCTGGAGATAAGTGACCGTGGCTATGTCCTGGAAAATGGCCGCGTTGTGCTGAGCGGCACCGGACATGAACTCCTAGACAACGAGCACGTCAAACAGGCCTACCTGGGCATATAGACGCCAACAGTTCACCACGAAGAACACAAAAGGATATTTGAGATTTTAGATTTCAGATTGTAGATTTGGGAAGGCATAGAGCATTATTCTGCAATCTACAATCAACAATCTTAAATTCCAACGGTTCGTGATCTTTGTGGTTCTTTTTTTGTTTGTCCGCTTTTGTTATGGTTGAAACTATGACGGAAGTAATCTTTGTTGAAGTCACTGCCAGCCGAATGGAAATGCGGGCCTGTGAGATAGCAGAACACACCTACGCTAAGGGTGAAAGACTACAAATCATCGCTATAGATGAAGAGCAGGCAGCACGGCTGGACGATTTGCTCTGGACCTACAAACCCGACAACTTTGTCCCTCACGGCCTCTGGAAGAGCATGGACAATGAGTCTGCCCAGCCGGTTGTTATCACAACCCGAAAAGAACGGGTGCCAGGGATCGCATCTCTTTTGACCATGGATTACTGCCCGGTTGAAATGGTTCGACAATTCTCCAAAGTTATCCATGTGGTGGTGGTGGACAACCAGGAGCGACTGGAGGCGAGTCGCCGTTACTGGACTCTGTTGAAAGATGCCGGTTTCAGCCTGAGACATCAGAAGCGTTGATCTCTTAACCCGGATAATTACTCAATTGGTGTTGCGAGACTGTGAAACTGGGAACCCGCTTGCGGGACTGAGCGGAGCGCAGCGAGCGCGAAGAAGATGAGCGTGCCACCGGGCAACCGCAGGGGCTTGAATCCGAGGCGTACTTGAACAGTACGTCGCAGGGCTCAAGACCCGAGGACGCACGGAAGGACGTTCATATCCACAGTCGGAGTAGCCAATTCATGAATTGTTCGGGTTAACAATTCCCTCTCCACTCACCGGGGGGAGAGGGATTCGGCCGTGAGTTCAGCCGAACGGTAAGGGTGGGGGGGATATTTTGCCTGGCTGGTGGAAAAGCTTATCGGATAGCTGTAAATACCTTGGGGCCAGCCTGGCTATTGTCCTTGTGAAGCGTAAATTGGGGCGGCGTCCAAATGATTGGACATTATGGTTCACCTTAGGCCGTCTTTATGGAGTCGGCTACCAGTGGCCACAAGCAATTGACGCTTTCAAAAAAGCCCGCAAACTTGATCCTCACAACGAGATAATCGCCCAACACCTTAGCCAAACGAAAGAAGCTGCCAAACAGGATTCGTCTACGAAAAGTTAGAGAAAGGTTCGGGAATGAAACGCGCCTATACAATCACCATATTGCCTTCGCTTTTTGTCCTAGTTCTGGGTTTATTCGCTACGAATCTCGCCTCTGCTCAGTGGAAAATCCAAAAGACACCAGCCTCCGTCCAAGACACCGATCTTTCGGTCTCTCCTTCAAGGGGCCCGGCTGACGCGCCAGTGGTCATGGGGGTGTTCAGTTGTTTTCAGTGACCTGCTTGTGCGAGGATCGCGCCTCGCCTCGAGCAGTTGCTCGAGAAATACCCCCTTCAGGTGAAACTCGTCTTCAAAAGCTTCCCCCTGACGAAGCATAAATTCGCCAAAAAGGCTGCTGTTGCTGCATTCGCTGCGCGAAGACAGGGGAAATTCTGGGAGTATCACGACCTCTTATTCGAGAATGTCGACACCCTGAGCGACCAGAAGTTTCGGCAAATTGCCCGCGAGCTTGGTTTGGACCTGGAGAGATTTGAAAAGGACATCAACGATCTCAAGATCGTTGCAATGATCAACCAGGATATCAGGCTCGGGGCCTATATGGGAGTGAGAGGCACCCCCACCGTCTTTATCAATGGAAGGGTCTCCAGGGCCAGGACTTTGGAAGCTCTTGAGGCAGCTGTCGAGAATGAGTTGGAAAAGGCCAGAAAAGGGGCGGTGTTAAGCGGTGGAGGGAAAGGGTAGGGGGACGTCCCCTAGCTTAAGAATGCGCCAATATCTTCGCGCTGGTGGGTGATAGTGCTTTCCGGTAGGCTTTCCAGAAATATCTTACCGTAGGATCTCTTGAACAGGCGACCGTCCAGAACGGCCAGGATTCCCTGGTCACTGGCCCTCCGGATCAACCGACCAAGCCCTTGTCTGAGCGCGAGCACCGCACTGGGGACCTGGTAGTCCCAGAAAGGGTTCCCACCAGCCTCAGCGATCTTTTCCAAGCGGGCCGCCACCAGTGGGTCATTTGGAGCTGCGAAAGGCAGTTTATCAATGATCACACAACTCAAGGTCTCTCCCGGCATATCCACTCCCTGCCAAAAGGAGGCAGTGCCGAGCAGCACCGAAGAGGTATCCTCTCGGAAACGCTTGAGCAGAGTGGCCTTTGGCTGTTCGCCCTGCACCAGCAGTTTGAATCGTTCCAGATGAGACAGCCGGGAATAGACCTCTCTTAGATTGCGATGGCTGGTGAAGAGGATGAATGCCCGCCCTCCGGTCTCTTCCAGAATTGCTGCTACTTCCTCAGTGACTGCCTCTACGAAATTTGGCGAATCCGGCAATGGCAGGTGTTTCGGTAGGTAGATCACCGTTTGCTCCCGATAGGAGAAGGGAGTATCAAGGATGAGTCCCGCCGTTTCTGGGGATAGTCCCAGTCTATTTTTGAAAAAATCCAGATTATTGCCTACAGCGAGGGTAGCGGAGGTAAAAATGAAAGGCATCTGCCGGTGAAACAGGTGCTCCTGTAGGATGGGCGCCACTTGCACTGGCGAGGCCCAGAGGAACTTACCCTTCCCTCTCGTCTCATACCAGTAAACATAATTGGCATCGTTTTGATGCAGAATCAACTCTAGGCTCTGGTGAATCTCCTGAGCACGCCGATGACACGCCGACAATCCCTCACTGAG
>CBFDBW010000240.1:0-4925 GCA_965603145.1 uncultured Syntrophobacterales bacterium | reverse complement strand
GTAGATAATGGCTGTTCTCGAGAAGGAACTGAAGCCTGTCCGTTTTGCGAGACCAAAGAGACGGAGATGGCAAAATCCGGATGCGTATTGTCGAGAGTTCTGAGGGTTATTTCGCAGTGGTCTGTTGGTGTGGCGGCTTAGGCCCCATAATGGAGAGTAAAAGGAAGGCTAGAGTTTGAGATCGCCATCAGCAACCTGTTGAACCTGGTCGCAGTCCAGCAAGGTTACCTGGTCTCGATCAACCGCCACGACACCGTGCTGCTGGAGCTTTTTGAAGGTCCGGGAGAGGGTTTCGCTGATTGTCCCCAGCCTCGCCGCCAGGGCGCTTTTGGTAGTTTCAAGCTGGACGCTGACACCGTCAGTTACTTCCCCGTGTTCATCCCGGGCTCGTGTCAGCAGGTGACGGCAAAGCCGAGCGGTAACTTCTCGGAGGGAGAGGTCTTCAATTTTCTGGTTCAGGGATTGCAGGAGGGACGCCATGGTGGCGATCATATTGAGGGCCAGCTGTGGGCTACGTTGGATGAGAGTGCGGAAGTCGTTGGCGTCAAAGTAAACAATTTGGCATGGGCTCATGCATTCCGCGAAGACAGGGTAGGTGAGCCCGGAGAAGGCGGCTGCCTCGGCAAATGTTTGCCGGTGGCGTACCACTCGTAGAATGTATTCTTTTCCATCGGCAGAGACCTTATAAAGTTTGATCTTCCCCTGGAGCAGCACGTAGAATCCAGTTGCTCGATCACCGGCAGCAAAAAGAATTTCGCCGTTGTCAATCTGACGCATCCGAGCAATTCCTAACAGAGCAGCCAGATCGTCAGCTTCCAGGCGAGAAAACAGGTCGGCCTTCTTGAGTTTTTCAATAAGTTGATCTTTTTCCATAATCTTTACTCACTCAACTTTGCTTTTCAGGTTTGCCTACGTATCAGTATCGATGTACCCACACCGCAGCCGGTAACCTTATGGGCGCTGCCATTGCGGACCGACACCTCCAAGAGACCACTGCTGCCAATCAAGGCAAAAGGGCGTAAAGGAGGAGCCTCTTCATACGTACCGGGGCCGGTGAGTACCTGCTCGGTAGCAAGACTGACCTGTAAATCCTGCAACCGTCTCTTGGTCTCCGCATAAGGGATTTCAATATTAGAGATGAGGTTGCCGAAACTATCTACATGAATGATTTCTCCCTGTAGTTTGTCCTGATCCCTCAAGATCAGTCTACCGGGGAAATGCATCCGGTAATGGCTGGCTGGCCCTAGTTTCTCCAGAGGTAGGCCGAGAGACAAGTGCCCGGCTGCTGGGGCGAAGATGTCACGGCCATGAAATGTGGCACTAACCTGCGGCAGTTGATAATCCGGGTTTTCCAGCACCACAACCTGATGAGGTGGATCAACAGCAAAAACCCAGTCAAATAGACCGTTGTCAGGACCAACAAAAAGGTGGCGCTCGGTTGCAGCGGCCAAACCCTGGCGCTCCCCACCAACCCCAGGATCTACAACTGCCAGGTGTAGCGTCCCTTCTGGGAAATATTTGCAGGCTGAGGCCAGAATAAAGCCTGCCTCCCTGATGTTTTGCGGGCTTATCTCGTGGGTGATGTCCACTATATTGAGTGACGGGTTAATGCTTAACAGCACCCCTTTGACTGTGGCCACGTAGTGATCGCGGGTGGCAAAGTCTGTGAGTAGGGTCACGATTCCGTTCATGCAAGGCCACTCGGTTGAAGTGCGCGACACGTCCACATTCCCCAAATCTTATCTGGACGATGATTTGAGAAAACGCGCAATAATTTCAAGCGCTCTGTCAATGTCCGCTACGCTCACATCCATATGAGTTACGGCGCGAACGGTAGTGGGGCCGAAGGGAATCATGAGAACTCCCTCTGTAGCCAGTTTATCTACAAAACTGTCTGCATCCAGACCGGTGCCAGCCACATCAAAGATGACAATGTTGGTTACCACTTGTTCGGGCTCAATCTGAATTCCGTCCATGTGGGCAAGTTCGAAGGCCAGTCTCCTGGCGTTTTCATGGTCTTCCTCCAACCGCTCCACATGATGGTCAAGTGCGTAGAGACAAGCCGCAGCCAGGATGCCAACCTGGCGCATACCGCCTCCAAACATTTTGCGGAAGCGCCGGGCTTTAGCGATGAAGTCCGCGGAACCGCAAAGTACCGAACCCACGGGTGCCCCCAGTCCTTTCGAGAAACAGATGGAAACGGAATCCACCCCGCTGGACAACTCTTTTACCGTGGTTCCAGCAGCTAGAGCAGCATTAAAGAGCCGAGCGCCATCAAGGTGCACTTTCATGTTTTGGCTAGAGACCAGTTTTGTTATGGAGGTCGTTCTCTCTACCGTATAGATAGTCCCTCCGCCCCTGTTGTGAGTATTTTCCAAGCAAAGAAGTCGCGATGGAGGTTGATGGATGTCCGGAGGTCTGATGGCGGCCGCTATGGCTTCAGGCGACAAGATGCCATTGTCTCCTTGCAGGCATTGAAACTGGCCACCGGCGATTACCGCCGTGGCCGCACACTCATAGTAATAGATGTGTGCATCCTGATCGATTAAGATTTCATCGCCTGGTTGAATATGGGTCTTGATGGCTACCTGGTTGGCCATAGTCCCCGAGGGCACGAAAAGCCCGGCTTCCTTGCCCAACAGGGATGCCATCTTATTCTGGAGAAGGTTGACGGTGGGGTCCTCACCCAGAACATCGTCACCCACCTCGGCTGTGGCTATGGCCTCTCGCATGGCTTGGCCAGGCTTGGTTACCGTGTCACTGCGGAGATCAATCATGTGTCGAGTCCTCAAACTGGTTCAGAAGCTAGAAAGTGGTTGAAGGTCGCTGGTTTCGCCTTGGGAGGATGTGCTGGAGTGCTGGAGTAGGGGTCTATTTATGATTTCAGATTGCTGATTGCAGATTGAGACTGAGCAGTGTTTTTGACTGCGAGGCGCTGAGCTCTTAAACCTAAAATCACTAACGCTCCAATACTCCATTAATCCAAGAGCGACCGTTAGATAATAAATATTTTCGAACTTCTGGCATTGGATTAGCAGCAAGTCGCCATGGCGTGGCTTCTTTTACTAGCACAGGGGTCGGAGTCAGTCAATCGATACAAATGGTGAGGTCAGTGAACCCTCGTCTGTCGTCAGTTGTCTTTATCTCTGTGAGTTCCCCATAAACGCGGTTTCCGGATGGGCACTAGATAATGTTACCCATTTTGTGTACGGTATCTAATGGGTAATTTTTGAAATCTTTACCTTCATACTTAGATTCCAATGGGCCGGGTCGCTGGTAACAAGACGGGCAGCACCTCTGGCTTGTCTCAGCTTTTTCTTGACATGGGGTGCGATTTCAACTTTTATGAACTCAGCCACCGGAATTCGTGGGATGGTCAATGGCAGCTATGAACCCGAGGTGACTGTCAGAGCCGTCTGAACATTGTCAATCTGATTGAGAAGAGAGAGGTGTGCCATGGCTTACGAGGATATCCTGTTTGAAGTGGAAGGGGGAATTGCCACAATAACCTTCAACCGGCCCGAGGTGCTGAATGCCCTAAAAATGGGCACTCTCGCCGAAGTAGGTGAGGCCATAAGGACAATTGCAGACGATGAGGAGGTCAGGGCGCTTATCTTGACGGGCGCGGGCGACAGGGCCTTTGTGGCTGGTGCTGACATAAAGGAGTTACAGAAGCTGAATCCTATCTCTGCCAAGCACTTTGCCATCAAGGGGCAGGAGGTTCTCTTTGCCCTGGAAAGTCTAAGCATTCCCGTGATCGCTTGTGTGAACGGGTTCGCACTTGGCGGTGGCTGCGAGATCGCACTGGCATGTGATTTTATCTATGCTTCGGAAACGGCACAGCTTGGCCAGCCCGAAATTAATCTGGGCATTATTCCCGGTTTTGGCGGCACCCAGCGTCTGCTTCGTTTGGTGGGGCGGGCCCTGGCCAAAGAACTTTGCCTGACCGGTGTCATGATCAGTGCTCAGGAAGCGAAAGACATAGGGTTGGTGAACAAGGTGTTTCCTCCTGAAACGCTCATGGAGGAGACCAGGAAGGTTGCATCCCTCATTGCTACCAAGGGGAGAGTAGCGACTCAGGCAGTCAAGCACGTTATCGATCAGGGAATGAACCTGGACTTGCTTAATGCCTGTGCCCTAGAGATGGAAGCTTTTGCACTCTGTTTCGCCAGTGAGGATGCTGGCGAAGGCTTTGAAGCCTTCCTGGAGAAAAGGAAGCCGAATTTTACAGGCTCACTGAAGGGATAGTGCAGCTGATGAAGCTCTCGCCCGAGCCCTGCGGGCTCTGTGAGGCTCTGTGTTCTCTGTGAGAGATTAACCGATGGGAGAGAAGTTGGACAACCAATCACAGGCGGTCATTGGTGTTGACATAGGTGGTACCAATATCAAGATAGCCCTGGTCGAACCACATCGGCAGGAGCTCCTGGAGACTGTGCGATTCAAGACCTTGGTGGATAGAGGGCCTGAGGCAGTCCTTGCTGACCTGAGCGCTCACCTAATCGAGTTGAGCCGCCAAGCTGCAAAGAACGGGATTGTCCTGAGAGGCGTGGGGGTGGGATGTGCTGGGCTTATCGATTTGGCCCGTGGGATAGTGATCACCTCCCCCAATCTTCCTGGCTGGAAGAATTTCCAGTTGGGCAAGACATTGAGCGAAGAGCTCAAAATCCCGGTTTTCATTGAAAACGATGTGAACTGTATCTGCTATGGAGAATACTGGTTAGGTGCAGCCCGCGACCTGGGAGATTTTCTTTGCGTCGCCCCGGGAACCGGAGTTGGTGGATGTCTGCTCATCGATGGTAAGGTCTGGGAGGGGCATGGCTATTCTGCTGGCGAAGTTGGACATATTACTATTCAACCTGATGGAGAAAAGTGTCGCTGCGGTAACTACGGCTGCCTGGAAACCCTGGCATCGGCCTCCTGGCTCG
>CBFDBW010000239.1:0-4962 GCA_965603145.1 uncultured Syntrophobacterales bacterium | reverse complement strand
TTTTCCTCTGATTTATTGTCCAGTGGTTATCAAAGAGGAGGAAGAGATGAAGAGATTTCTGATCGCGGTGTCCGTCCTGGTTTTGATCTTTTCTTTGGCCTCGGTTCCGGTTGAGGCCAAAACTTTGGCTGATATCATCAAAGCAGGAAAGATCGTAATCGGTGTCAAAGCCGACTACCCACCCTGGAGTGCCATTAATGAGAAAAGTGAGTTCGAGGGTTGGGAGATCGACCTGTGCCACAAGCTGGCAGAGTATCTTTTCGCTGATCCAAAAAAAGTTGAGTTCGTGGCTGTTACCCCCGAAAGCCGTATCAAGTTGCTCACTTCGGGTAAAATCGACATCATCTGGGCGACCATGGGTATAACCTCTCAGCGCGCAGAAAAGCTGCAATTCTCCATTCCCTATTTTGAGTCAGGTGTTCGTCTCTTGGCCGGAAAAGGGTCTGGGATCAATTCCATTTATGATCTCAAGGGCAAGAACGTGATCACCATCAAGGGAACCACCGGAGCTCAAGCCCTGGCTGAACTGGTTCCCGGTGCCAAGCAAATAATGTTCATCAAGCCTTACGAGGCCTTACAAGCTCTAAGTAATGGTGAGGGTATTGCCTTTGCCCAGGATGATCTCTTTGTATTCACCATGGCCCTGTACAACCCCGACCTTGAAGTGGTGGGCGAACACTTCAATACCACTGATTGGGGAGTTGGCATCCGCAAAGGTGAGGATGACGTCAAAGCCTTCGTGGATGTGTCCCTCAGGCTTATGTATGAGTCAGGCTATCTCCAGGATTCTCTTCGGAAGTGGTGGGGAGGCGGAGTGCTTGATGAATACCTGAGAAGAATTGAAAAGGTTTTCCAAGAATAGCTTCTTTAATAAAAACTTCGCCGGACCCGGTGGATGAGCAACCCTTTCTATCCCATCGCCCTTCCATGATGCATTTCACCACTGATTATGAAATGCACATTCTCGGCAACATTCGTGATGTGGTCCCCTATCCGCTCGCAGCACCTGCCAACAAAAAGCAACCTCGTGCTGGCGGTAACATTAGTGGAATCCTCTATCATTAAGGTCCGAAGTTTTGTCAGCAAACCGAAATAGGTCTTGTCGATTTCATCGTCTCGGTGCCACACTGCCACTGCCTTATCCATATCGAGGTCTCGATAGGCATCAAGGATGTCTCTCAGCATGTGAAGAGCGCAATCTGCCATCTTGACAATTGATTTGACTGGTTTATCGAGCCAACCACGCTTCAGTTCAATTGCATGTTTTGCTATATTTGCCGCGTAGTCTGCGATCCGCTCAAAATCCGCCGCCATTTTCTGGGCTGCAATAATATGTCGAAGGTCTAATGCCATTGGTTGGCGCAAAGCGAGCATACGAATCGCCAGCTCATCAACTTCACCCTGTAAACCGTTGATTCTCGTATCGCCTTCTATGATATCTTGAGCAAGCTTGGTGTCCCGTTCGACGAGAGAGTGCACAGCCTTTGCCAGCTGCCTTTCGCACTCTTCTGCCATCTCCAAGACTTTTGACTTGAGCAGGTCTAGCTCTTGGGTAAAGGCTTTGACTGTATGTTCTTTCTCCATCGAAAATCCCTCGACTTAACCAAAACGCCCGGTGATGTAATCCTGGGTTAACTCATGGCGCGGATTGGTGAATATCACTTCCGTTGGACCGATCTCAATCAGATCACCCAGATGAAAGTAGGCAGTGCGCTGAGAGACCCGCGAGGCCTGTTGCATGGAGTGGGTTACAATGACTATCGTATATTGCTGCCGCAATGCGTCGATCAAGTCTTCAATCACGGCAGTTGCAATTGGATCCAGGGCTGAGCAGGGTTCGTCCATCAAGATAACCTCTGGGTTAACGGCGATGGTACGGGCTATGCACAAACGCTGCTGCTGCCCACCTGAGAGGCTGGTTCCGGGTTGAGCCAATCGATCCTTGACCTCATTCCACAGGCCAGCTTTCTGTAAAGAAATCTCGACAATCTCATCCAGGTCAGATTTGGTCTCGGCGAGACCATGAATTTTCGGTCCGTAAGCACTGTTGTCATAGATGGACTTGGGGAAGGGGTTGGGCTTTTGAAATACCATACCAACTTGGGCCCGCAAAGGGACCACATCAATTTTGTCGTCATAGATATTTACCTCATCAAGTAAGATCTCACCCATCACGCGGCAACCTTCGATGGTATCGTTCATTCGGTTCAGACAACGCAAAAAGGTGGACTTGCCACAACCGGAAGGGCCGATCATGGCGATGACTTGGTTGCGGCCTATATCAAGGGAGACATTTTTGATAGCATGGTTGTCGCCGTAATATACATTCACATTGCGACACACCATCCGCGGGTTCGCCACTGTCGCTTCCCCTACCGTCTGTCTGTGCTCCCGACTGACTAGAGCAGGACCTTCTTGGAGAATGGTTTCGACCTGTATATTTTCTTCGCGCAGATCTGTTTCGATGGCTTTTTCTCCCTCGTCCCTAACCAAGTCTTGTTTTTCCTGCGGAGTGAGTGCTAGTACCATTATCAAATCTCACAGTAAAGTGGATGGGAGCCGACGAGCAGACCAAACCAAAGCAAGCTGGCCTGCTCGTCATTGTTGACACTTATTTTAGCGCGGTAAGCACGCGTAGCTTGGCAACATCGGCACGGTACTTGTAACGCTCAGCATCAGGCATTGGAATCATGCCCTTATCGGCCAGGTATCCCTCCGGTCCCCAAGCCTTTTCACTGGTGAACTCAGTCAGATATCCTTCCATACCCGGTATCACACCAATGTGCGCTTTCTTCACATAGAAAAACAACGGGCGTGACACTGGATAATCACCAGAAGCAATGGCTTCGAATGTGGGCTGCATGCCATCAACAAAAGAACCCTGAATCTTGTCGGTGTTCTGATCAAGGAAGCTGAAGCCGAAAATGCCAATAGCATTCGGATTGGCGGCAAGCTTCTGCACGATGAGGTTGTCGTTCTCCCCCGCCTCGATGTAGGCCCCATCTTCTCGAATAGTGTGGGCTACAGCCTGGAACTGTTTTTTGTTCTTCTTGCGCAGTGCTTTGAGCCAGCCGAAACTCTTAGCCCCTCCTTCCATTGCCAGTTCTACAAATGCGTCCCGGGTGCCCGAGGTTGGCGGTGGTCCCAGAACCTCAATTTTTATATTGGGCAGGGACGGATTGACATCTTTCCAGGTCCGGTAGGGGTTGGCAACCAGTTTCTCACCGCCTTTTGGATCCGGGACTTCCTTGGCCAAGGCCAAGAAGATGTCTTTACGGGTAAGCTTCATTGGAACGACTCTTTTCGAGTTCGCCAGCACGATCCCGTCATAGCCGATTTTCACTTCGACGATTTCAGCGACACCGTTGGCGCGACATTTTTCTAACTCAGACTGTTTGATTCGCCGAGAGGCGTTGGTGATATCGGGGTGTTCAACACCAACTCCGGAACAGAACAGCTTCAGTCCCCCACCTGATCCAGTGGACTCAATCTTGGGAGTCTTGTAACGGGTGGTTTTGCCAAATTGCTCCGCCACCACCGTTGCGAACGGATACACCGTGGAAGAGCCGACAATACTAATGTAGTCCCTGGCCGACTGAGCGCTTACCACCCCGGTGGATACAACAAAAACAAAAACCAGGGCTGTTGCAAGTAAAACTGTTTTCTTCACCATTTCTTTCCTCCTTTTACGTTCTTTTGGTTATCAATGGATTCATTACATCCACTTACTTAGTTTCCACCCGAAAGTGCCGGATGGAAGCCTTTCACCAACGCCGCTCAAACTTTTTGCGAAGTATGATTGCCGCAGCATTCATAATCATTAAGAAGGCGAGCAATACAATAATCGCGGCTGAAGTCCGCTCGACAAAAGCCCGCTCCGGGCTATCTGCCCAGAGGTAGACCTGCACTGGTAGCACCGTGGCTGGGTCGGTAAAACCAGCCGGTATGTCAACGATAAATGCCACCATCCCAATCATCAGCAACGGGGCAGTTTCCCCCAGAGCTCGCGCCATACCGATGATGGTTCCGGTCAACATGCCAGGCAGGGCCAAGGGAAGGACATGATGGACCACCATCTGCATTTTTGAAGCCCCAACACCCAGGGCACCCTCGCGAATGGAAGGCGGCACGGATTGCAGGGCTGCACGGCTGGCAATAATGATGGTGGGTAACGTCATAAGCGTTAGAACCAGACCACCGACCAGGGGAGCCGATCGGGGAAGCCCGAAAAAATTGAGAAAAACCGCAAGACCCAGCAAGCCGAAGACAATTGAGGGAACAGCTGCCAGGTTATTGATGTTGACCTCGATCAAGTCAGTCCACCTGTTCTTGGGGGCGAACTCTTCCAGATAAACGGCGGCGGCCACGCCGATGGGAAATGACAGTATCAGGGTGACCACGAGGGTAAAGATCGTGCCGCTTGCTGCACCGCCGATGCCGGCAAGCTCGGGTTCGCGGGAGTCACCCGCGGTAAAAAAGATCTTGTTAAACCGCTTTTCAATCTTTCCCTGTCTGGAGAGTTCATCAATCCAGGCAAGCTGCTTATTATTGAGCCGCCGTCCACTCTCAGACACATTCCGGTCGAAGTGCCCCTTCATTAACATGTCCACGTCATCGTCTGCCGGCACCCACACGGAAACGGTTTTTCCGACCAAGCCGGGATCTTCCAGAAGCATTTCTCGCAGTTGGAAGGCAGCACCCGGACTCACCAATTTATAGAGCGAGCGTTTGTCGCTCCGACCCTTAACATCGGGGAACATGCTGCGGAGGGTTCCTTTGACCAAGCCAGGATAGTCCGCAGAAGACAAATTCTCCTGCCCCAGGACGGCAGGATCAAAGAAAATCTTTAATTGTATGTAGGTTTGCTGAAAGGCTGTGTAGCCGCTTCCCACGATACTGATGAAAAGTACGGCCAGACAAAGCAGGCTGGCAATAATGGCCGCTAGACCATAGAGCTTGAAT
>CBFDBW010000238.1:0-4976 GCA_965603145.1 uncultured Syntrophobacterales bacterium | reverse complement strand
GAATAACGCATGAATACACCGGGGATGGGAGCTCTAATCTTAATGGCAAGAGTTGGATGGTAAGAGTTGTATTGAAAAGGAGGTAATCTCACTGTATCATAGCCGAAAATTGAACCTTACCCAGTAGAGCCGCGCGCCTTTTCCTCGCGACGCTCAATCTTTCGACCCACCATTTTCTTTTCACCGTGCTCTCCTGGCTGAGATTCTGCTATTGAAGCTCCCTGCAGCAAGCTGCAGGGAATCTTCGAAATGTAAGGAAATGATTCCATTTTATTGTAGTTCGCTCGCTAACCCCGCAGCCCCGAAGGCGGGATCTTCGCTTCGCTCCGACAAGCTACGGGGAATGCGCTCGCTAAAGCATTTTCGATAACAGTACAGTTCCCTGATCTGGCCTGGACAACTAGTATGGAATACCAAGACCTCCTTTATTTTCTCGAGCATGTGGGCACGGACCCCTCGCGGTTGATCTTCGAAGATGAGCTTACCGGTATATACAACCGCCGTTTTCTTCTGAACTACTTCCAATACAAAGTATCCTGGGATTCTCTGGAGGCCAAGCCGTTGTCGTTGCTTATGATGGACCTGGACCACTTCAAGCAGATTAACGACACTTACGGCCATGAGACTGGAGACCAGGTACTCGTCTGGGTAGCCAGCCTGATTAAGGAGGTGTCAGGAGATGAAGGGCTCGCTATCCGCTATGCGGGTGATGAGTTCATTATTCTCATGCCCAATGCAGAGAAAGAGGCGGCCCTGCAGGTTGCCGACCGGCTTCGCCAGAGGCTGCACCAAGAGCCTGCGCAGTTACCGGATATAGATGAAGAGCTCTACATCACATTCAGCATTGGAGTTGCCTCGGCCCCCGATGATGCCTACACGGGCAAGGCCCTCGTCCAGAAGGCTGATACTGCCCTTTACTACGTCAAAAAGACCGGGCGTGACCGGTTCGCCAACGCCGGAAAAATTGCCCCTGAGGACGTCTTTGCCAAAACAGCTCTCTATCAGTTAGACAAGGCGAGAATTGCCGGCCGCAAGATCCAACTTACCAGGGTGGCCGCAACCCTGAGGAAGTTCAGTAAACGTCAGAGCCAGTTTCTCATCATCGAAGGGGCGAGCGGCATGGGCAAAAGTGAGTTTCTTCAAACGATTCGCAAAAATCTCGTTCAAGCCAAAATCTTACAGATTGCAGTACATGGAAAGCCCCAGGAGGGTTTTCGCCCCTATTATTTGACCACCAACATCCTCTTGGAGATAATGAATCAAAGGCCCGACAAGGGTGCAGAGCTCCTAGACGAACTGAGTCCGCAGGAAGTCAACCATCTTTGCCACATCTTGCCCCAATTGGGAGAGCCCGAAGAGGTCTCTGAGCAGGGGGATGAAAAGAGCTGGCGCGAACAGATCTTTACCACTCTTGTCCATTTTATCCCTAACCTGCTGAACGCCCGATCTCTCATTGTCTTCATTGATGATTTGCACCTCGTGGACGAGGCCACTCTCCTGGTACTCAGGCAGTTACTCTTGCGTGGCGACATTCCTCTGTTTGTCTGTGGCACAGCAACCAACATCCGCCCGGGCAAAGTCCAAGGACGGCAACTTCCTCTGGACCGGTTTTTCACAGCTTATGGGCAAGAACTTGACATTAATAGGGTGCCCCTTACTCCGCTCTCCACTGAGGATATCGGGGCGCACTTTCGGGGGATCTTTCCCCGGGTGAGTTTGCCCGAGGATTTTGAGGAAACCTTGGCTCAGCTCACCCAGGGCAACCCTCTCTTTTTAACCGAGATCCAGCGGAAGCTTGTTCTAGACGGCAAAATCACCCTCAGCGGACAACAGTGGGGCGTCGAGCCTCTGGAGGAAGCGTATCTACCCAGATCCTTCGAAGAAGTCATCAGCCAGAAAATAGCCGCTCTTGACGAAGAAAGCAAAAAAATACTCGATGAGGCCTCCACCCATGGCGAGAACGTCTCTCTGAGCGTGCTGACCGGGAGTTCTGAAAACAGGGAGACTGAAGTGCTTGAATTTGTAGATCAGGCTGTAACTCAGGGTCTTATCAGCACAGATTACCAGATGAACGATGACACTATCAATTTCCTTGGCAAGCGTGTGCTGGAGATTACTTACGGCGCAATCTCTGAAGATCGAAAAAAGGAACTGCACCAGCGTATCGGCGATTACCAAGAAACCCTTTACGAACAACGGCTGTTGCCTTCGGCTGCCAGCCTTGCCTACCATTTTCAGCTTTCTGCCAACCAGGAAAAGGCACGAGTTTATCTGGACTCACAACAAGCTCTTGACCACAGCATATTCAATGCCCAAGAAGCGATCAACTACACGGGTGACAAGGCTGAAGATACTGTTCCAGAGGATGCGCCCCTGGATCCAGCCAGTCTATCCCAGATTCCTGAAATTATTCGGGCCCTGCTCACCAGCGTTCGCAACATCAAGCTTTACCCGCCGGGAAGCAAGGGCATCGTCAGTTCCACCCAGCAGCTCAAGGAAGCCATCAATAAGATTTTGGCTGACAACGAACGGCTCACTATTACTATTGTGGAAAATGGTTTGGTGGTAAACGGGGAATCACTGGAAATTGCCGAATTCAAATCTATTGCCGAGGCTTTTATCAAGTTCTTTACTGTGGTGGAACTGAGAGGTGTTGCCTTTTCTCAGGGTTTCGGTGAGCACGAGCTAACGGCAATGCTGGAGGGTCTTGGCCGCATAAGTAAAAAGATGATCGGTCAACGCTTCTGGAAGCGTTTCGCCGCGGAACAGCGTCTGCTTCATATAGAACTCAGACAGGTGCGCTACACCGCCACAACAGCGGAGAAGCATGCAGCGGTTGCCGACCTGGAAATGGCGCAGCAGCAACGCAGACCCGCACCCGCGCATGACACTGCCCAACTGCTCGGTGTTGACCAGAGGCTGGATGAGCAGGATCTGAGCGAGATACCCCAGGTGCTGAGATGTCTGCTCACGGCCATCAGCAATATCAAACTCTACCCTCCAGAGAGTGCTGCCATTACGTCTTCCATTCAGGACCTCTATCAAGCGCTGAAAGGCTTATTTTCCAGACGACCTGTCCTTACGCTGGCTCGGGTGGGAGAGTCTCTACTGGTCAACGGCCAAAAGATAGACACCGCAGATTTCAAGACCATGGCCGATGGTTTTTTGAGGTTTCTGGAGTCTGTCAATCTTCGCAGCCTGAGCCTTTTAAAGGAAATTTCTGTTCGTGAACTGGTGGCCTTCATCAGTGCCACTGGCCAGAGTCCCGCTGATGGTTTTGACAGCGGGTTTTGGCGACGGTTTGCCCGAGAGCAGCAACTATTTGGCATCCTATTTGATCAACGTCTGTACGACATCATGCAGGAACGGGTTTGCGGTACCACTGGGCAACTGGAACCCGTGGAGGACACACCTGCTGAGAGCGAAATGGAGCCCGGAGAGGTAATACCTCAGATTGCTGCCGAGATTGGCTCGCATATTTCTTTGGAGCCGCAAGGGCTGGAAATTACCCCGGAGCCGGATGCGACGCAGCTCACTGATGATTCACTGGAGTCAATGGCAGAACGGCTAAATGACCTTCTTTTAAAGGGTGATGAACAGCTATCTCAGCAGATAATCAACCAACTTTTCCAGGATTTTGCAGAGCAGGCTCCCCTGATGCGGGCCAGGGTGATCAATGTCTGCGAAAACTTGCTGGACGATCCGGTTCTCGGCTTTCAACCCCGACTGGTGGAGCTGCTAACAGACCCTCTTTTGCTCGTATTACCGCAAGAGAAAGATCCCGAAGTCCTAAGAGAAATGGCTGACTTGCTTTCTCGAACAGCTACCAATCTCATTCAGTTTGCTGAATATCAGTTAGCCAGTCGGATTCTCACCCATCTGAACAAACGGAGAAAAAAGTTGCGGGTTAGTCCCGATGACCAGACCCAGACGAGTGAGATAATTTCCTTGCGAGAGCTTGAGCCGAGAACGCAGATGGTTCTCTTGGACGATTTACGGTCACAAGACCCTGCCCGGCTGCAGAAAGTAACACAGCTCCTCAGCAGTCTCGGCCCACTCACTATACCACTGCTCATCGAGGTGGTGAAACGGGAAGACAACCTCAGAGTAAGACAAATTGCTTCATACTTGCTGAAGGAATTGGGACCAGAAGCGAGCAAACTTCTCAAGCGTGAATTGGTACTCGAGGGCTTCCCCCAGGAACGAGTGCGAATCCTAGAAGTGATCGACGGTGTAACCCACGATCTAAAAACTGAGTTAGCATACGCTCTTGGTGACGATAGCCGCAAGGTGAGGCAAGCAGCATTCCATCTCACCGAGCGCTTGAACGATCCACGGCTGACTTCATTGCTCTTAGATTATGCCAACCACCAAGATCCCAAGATGGCAGTCGTTGCCATCAAATCTTTGGGAAAACTCAAACCTGCAGGAGCAGTAGACGTTCTCGTATCACTGCTCGAGTCTTCCAAAGAAATTGAGCGTTTGATTGCTTGCTGTCGAGCCTTAGGGCAGATAGCTGACCCAACCGCCATTGAACCACTGGCAAAAATGTTAGCACCAGGAGGTCTCCTGTCGCTTCGCAAGAAACAGAGCTCTGCGGTTCGCGCCGCCGCCGGTTTCGCTTTGGCTCAGATTTCTGATCCCCGAGTTGTGGAAGCGCTAGCCCCGTATGTGGATGATCTCGACCCGAGGATCCGGCAAGTTGCCCGAGCCCTGGTAAAACAGTGAAATCCCGCCACCCAAGAGATTAACCCTAATGTTGCAGACCTACACCGAGGAAGAACTCGCCAGAGTGCGCCAGATGGGGCTGCGCGCAGGCTTGGACAGGATGAAGCGTACTTGACCGTACGTGATATCCTGTCCGAGGCGAGCACAGCCGCAGATGGTGTGCTATGGCGCGAGCGCAGCGATTTTGTCCGGTGTAGGTCTGCAACATTAGGGTTGACTCCCTATCAAAGTCAGGAAACAGATCCCGA
>CBFDBW010000237.1:0-5007 GCA_965603145.1 uncultured Syntrophobacterales bacterium | reverse complement strand
TCATGAATCGGCTGCTCCGACCGTGGATATGACCGTCCTTCCGGGCGTCCTCGGGTCTTGAACCCTGCGGTTGCCAGGTGGAAAGGCCATCTTCACGGTCTCACGACACAGATTCATGAATAATCCGGACTAGGGCAAATGCCTAAAGTTCTCGGCATGGATATTCCTTATCGGCCATCTGGATAGTCTGTATCTGCCAGTATCTCCTCCAGCTGCTGATGCACTTTTTCTGAATGACTTCCTGACCAGTAGACCTTGCCGCAATCGCAGCAACGATGAAACTGGCTCTGTGTCTGGTAAATGTAATCTGGCACCTCTGCGCGAACTTCATCCCTGTTGACTGTGTCGAGTAGACAATTACAACTGAGGCATCGACTGAAAAGCGCGGCATTGATCATGGCCAGACGCAGCCCTTGGACCACCTCACAGAGCTGCTTTTTGGGTTCGTTGGCATTAACAACAAAAACTTTGCCCAGCTGCTGCCATGACCCAACCCTGCGGCCCCTGGTCAGAAAAATCCTACCCTCTTGCAGCCACTCCACAATCTCTTCATCCGCGGCCTGTCGTAAATATACTACGTCATATCCGAGAACTCTTAACCACTTTGCCAGTTTTCCCAGCATGCGGTCGGCAACGAAACGCTGCATTAGAAAACCGCCTCTATTGCAAAACAGCAACGCTCAGTCTCTAGCGTTATCATCTGAAATGAAAAAGGACACAGGACTACCAGGGAACGATCTCGATTCCATCAGGCAGAGCAAGATGAAAGACACTTGCGTCTAAATCTTCGTTGATTGCAAACTGCTGGTAGCGGATACTGAGATGGGCTTTGCCTCCCTCCATCACAATGCTTCTGGGGTAAAATGATCCATCAATAGAAACAAAGTCAGAAAATTCCGCCTCAAACTTGCCTTCATTTCCCTGCACTCGTTCAATCCTGGTCACGATCAGGTTCTCACCCTCGAGCCAGATCCTTTGCCTAAGCCGGGCAGGTTTGTTTTCCAGTTGCAGCATGAAACCCTCTGCGTCACTCAACCTGAAGAGTTTTGCTTGTACCCAGTGCCATGGTGGTACAATTCCCGCCAACAGCAGGAGGGCCTCCCGATCCTGCAATGGAAATTTGATGAGTCTTGCCAGAGTGCCACTTGAGGCCAAACCTTGATAGGCATGCTCACGACCGGGCTCCCAGATTGTAAATTGGTGGCCATCGCTCACTGCGTATAAGACGGGGTTTCCGAACAAACCTACCACTTCCAACCGTAAGGAATCAGGAAATTCACTGAGAAGGAAGGCTCTTCCCGACCAGCGCTGTTTCCCTCCTTGCACCCGGATGGTGCCGACCGCACGGAAACTGAAAAGGTGGTTCTGTCTTTGTTCCAGTTGGGCAACAACCAAAGAAACCGGCAGGTCAGCCGGTTCGTAAATGGGTACCTCTTTGGCGCAGCCGCTGAAAAAGAACAATAGATAACCGTAGATTAATAGCGATATCAGCCGCAGCGGTCCAGCCGCCGCGTTGCTTAATCTGCGCCATTGGAGTTCAGCCCCCATGGCCCTCCTGTCTAAATTCAAACCAGGCCCTGAGTTCACTGGGCCCCCTCAGTGTTTGCTTTTTTCTTGCTTTCCTCGAGCTTGGATTCCAACTGCTCCGGGTTTTCATGACCGAGACGCAAGGCTCGCTCATAAGCCTCCTGAGCTTCACGCCATCTGCCAAGAGCCTGGTATGTATCTCCAAGGTGCTCAGTAATCAGCGGATCTTCTGGCAGTCGATCCAGTGCCTTCTGAATCCACACGAGCGCTTCACTGTGGCGGCCCATCTTGAAATATACCCAGCCCAGACTATCGGTAATGTAGCCATCTTCCGGCTTAACCTCCAAAGCGCGTTTAACAAACTCCTCCGCCTCCTCCAATCTTATGCCCATTTCCGCTAGAGAGTAACCCAAATAATTGAGAGCATTGGCATTCTTGGAGTCCAGAGCGATCACTTTTTCCATCTCGACAATGCTATCTTGCCGGTCCCCCATTTTATCCAGAACGACTCCGAGACGAAAATGAAGGCGCTGGTGGCCTGGGGCCATCCTCAGACCTTGTCTCAAAACCGCCTCTGCTTCATCAAAGCGCTTGAGCGTTTCATACATGTTCCCCAGGTAAAGGTAGCCGTCCTCTTCCTCGGGGTGGTTTTCTATCACTTCCTCGAGAGTAGCAATGGCGTCATCCACATCCCCTCGCTTCTCCTGAATAAAAGCACGATGGAGTCTGGCTTTCAGTCCGTAGGACCCGGAGGCAGGGATTGCATCGAACTCGGTCAAGGCTCGCTCAAAATCCTCCTTCTCTTCATAGGCTATACCCAGGTAGTAGCGAATCTGTTGGTTTTCGGGGTCTCCCGCCAGAAGAGTGTTGAAGACTTCTATGGCCTGATCGTATTCTTCCAACTCCAGGTGGAGAAGGCCGACCTTACTCCGCATCTCCAACCCCTTCTCGTCTGGATCCATTATCTTTTCAAACTCGGCCAGAGCCCCACGGTAGTTGTTCTGCCTCAGGTAAAGGTCTCCAAGCCTGGATCGAGCTTGCTCGTTCTCCGGATCAGACTCCAGGATTTTCTTGTATGTCCCCTCAGCATCATCATAGCGGTTTTGCAGTTCGTAGAGATAAGCCAGGTCCATGAGGGCCATTTCGAGATCAGGTCTGATTGCCAAGGCCTTTTTGTAGTATTTCTCTGCTTCATTGTATTCCTTGAGCTCCAGTTCCATCCGGGCGAGATAATAATTTGCCACAGGATTTTCAGGATCCAGATTCACGAGCTCATTCAGGACCTCACGGGCCTCCTCATATCTACTCTGGGCAGCATAGAGGGAAGCCAGCCAGAGTCTGGCCTTTTGTTGTTTCGGATCCAAATCGAGCACTGCTCGGTATTCGGCAATGGCTCGGTCCGTCCGTTTGAGACTGCTGTACAGTCCAGCGAGCATCATTCTCGCTTTGACTGACTGAGGATCTAGATTTCTGGCTCTCTGTGCCGCCTCGACGGCCTTTTCATTCTGGCCCTGGCGCAGGTAGAAGGTGGCTAACTCCCCAAAAAGGTAGGCCGCCCCGGGGTCTGCTTCCGCGGCCATTTCAAGTTCACTCAATGCTTCTTTTACCCGGTTTTGATAAAGAAGCTGACGTGATCGGAGAAAATGGTAGTAGGCGTCAGCGCTGGAGCTCAACTGGAGTTTTGCCCGCGCTTGTTGGGCGGCAATTTCCTCTTCCGTGGCCACCCTTTGTCCGAAAAAAGCGCAACCCCAAAGTAGTGACAACAGAAGCAGAGCAATCAGTATAAAAACAGACTTATCTCGCATAACCACATTTCATCTACGTTCAGATGAATCGTCTCCTCTAGAGTTTCCAGTCCGGGTTATCTTGTTGTGAGCAAAAGCCCGAGAAGAAGGATTGTTCACAATGGCAAGAGAACCTCATGAAGAACCTGGGCTAAGTACTTTATAATGTTGAAATAACAAATTTTATTGAAACAGTCAAACACTTTAATTGTCCAGAAATTCGTTGCTCCAGCTGCTCTTTTTCACTATACTGTAGTCCCGTCTCAAATCACAAACTGTATTAGATTATTGCTCATCTGCTTCTGATCAATTTAGCCGTATTCCACTCTACGAAGCCAGCCAGATCTACATGGTGGGGCGGTCTAAGGGAGCAAATGCACCGCCAGGAAGCTATAGCAATAACGAGGCCAATCTATGAGCGGAGAACTACCAAGATTGCGGGATCGTCTGGAAGCCATCCCCATTAGGCGCGGTCAGGACTTATACGTTGCGCTTCGGGACCTGGAGGGATTGAATCCAGAGACCCTGGTCCTGAGCCCCCAGGCCTACTTTCTTGTTACCCTAATGGACGGATCCAATTCGGTGGTGGATATCCAGGCCGCCTACATGCGCAGGTTTGGAGACATGCTATTTCGTGAAAAACTCGATGGACTCATCCAGACACTGGATGATTACCTTTTTCTGGATAATGAAAACAGCCGTGCTCGCATGCAGCAACTGATCGCCGAGTTCAGCAAGCAGTCCAGCCGCCCCGCTTTCCACGCGGGAGTCAGCTACGAACAGGATCCTGAAGGTCTTCGCGTCCAATTACAAAGCTTCTTTGACCCCGAAAATGGCGGCCCCGGCGATCCTCAGCCGGCTCAGTCAACAAGAACGATAGCCGCTTTGATGGCTCCACATATTGACCTGCGCGCAGGTGGTCCGTGCTTTGCCTATGCCTACAAGGCCTTAGTTGAAGCGAGCGCTGTGAAGACCTGCGTTATCCTTGGTACCGGTCATGAACCGCTGCCCAACTGTTTTGCTCTGAGCCGTAAGAACTTCGAAACCCCGTTGGGCTTGGTTGCAACAGACAACGACTTCATTGACGAATTGAGCAGCCGCTGTTCTCTGGACCTTCTTGCGGACGAGTTCGCACACCGGCGTGAGCACACCATTGAGTTCCAGACCCTTTTCCTGAGTCTACTTTTGCCGGATGTTCGCATTGTTCCCATCCTCTGCTCTTTTGCTGTGGAAGAACTCGAGCAGCGTGGCACTGACATTCTCACCATGGTTTACTCGCTCAGAGAAACTCTGGACGCTTATCCACACCCAGTTTGCCTGGTTAGCAGTGTGGATCTGGCCCATATCGGCCCCCGTTACGGCGATCCGTTCCAGCCCCACGCAGGAACGGTGCGCGAACACGAGGAAGCCGACCGCCAACTGCTCGAAACTATGGCAAGCGCAGACGCTGACACCTTCGCCAACACCCTGGTGCGTGAACGCAATCGCCGCCGCATCTGCGGGCTTCCGCCCCTCTATACCATGCTCAAAACCCTGGAGAGCACGGTGGAGGGAGAACTCCTACGCTATGACTACACCGAGGTGGACGGTGAGGGTTCTTTCGTCACCTTCGGCAGCATGGCCTTTTATAAACGTACTTGATAGAAATCTAGAAAATTGCCATTTCAGGAAGCGAGGTTGGGACCGGACGATAGTT
>CBFDBW010000236.1:0-5014 GCA_965603145.1 uncultured Syntrophobacterales bacterium | reverse complement strand
TCCCCCCTTCCCCACCATAGTGTACAATATCAAGAACCGGGCTCTTTTCCGCGCCCGGCTTCGGGAGCGACATAGGCAGCCTGTAGTTCACGAACACGTGGTCTCCAGTCACTCTTACCTCGTTCACGAAACTCCGAACGAAAGCTTTCTTCTCCGCCAAGGACCCCTCTTCAAGGAGTTCTGTGAAGTCTGCTGCGTATTTCGTCACATCTTGCTTGGTGGCCACCTCTGCTTTTTCGCCGGTCATGAGCATTTGTAAGTCGTTTTGTCGTTCCTGGAGCTTATCCTGACGTTCCCTCAGTTCTCGAATACGGGGAGACAGAAGATCGATTGATATCTTCCCAGTTTCCAAAGCATCGTAGAGCCGAACCAATCGAGCGGCAACATCAACAATCGCGCTATCGATTGTTCGGATCTCGCCCTCGTAGGTAGCCACATTCCGATTCAATTCTTCCGTCACCATTCTTGCCAGTCGGATCAACTTCGCTGGGGGAAGTACATGATCTTTAATCTTTTCAACGACCAACTGCTCCAGCTTTCTAGCGTTGAGGTACCGAGAGGGACATGACTGCGCTCCTTTTCTAATCAACGTACCGCATACGTAATAAGCGAACTTGCCGCTCTTCGCCTCAACCCCAGTTAGAGCTCTGCCACAGTGCCCACAGCGCGCAATCCCACTTAGAAGGTACCGGCTCGATATTCTTTGAGGGTGCACACTGGTAAAAGAGCGGCCTTTCAGAAAACTCTGTGCCCGCCGAAACGTCTCCCGGTCAACAATCGCAGGGCAGGCATTATCTACGCGAACGGGTGACAAACCTCGCTTGCTGTGCTGCCCCCAAATCATGGTTCCGGTATAAATCTCACTGCTAAGTATATTATGAACACTGGTTTTGCCCCAGGTGTTTCCTTTCGGGCCGGCAATGCCTTTCGAATTCAACTCCTTCACAATTTCAGTGAGCCCTTTCCCACTTATAACATACTCAAATATCGAGGCTACAACTTGGGACTGGAATTGGTCGATATCCAGCTTTGTGCGGTCCTTTCCGCCATCGTTCACCTTGATTCTGCGATAACCATACGGGGCTCGGCTGGAGAGGTAGAATCCGCGGGACGCACTTTCTCTCATGCCTCTGGTCACCTCTTCACCCAGATTATCCGAATAGAACTCATCCAAGCACTCGATGATAGACTGCATAAACCTACCCATAGCGCTGTCCTCAACCGGTTCGGTAATAGAAAACAGCTGCACACCGCTCTTTTTTAGGAGCGCCTTATACACTATGGAGTCTTCCCTGTTGCGTGTAAAACGGGAATACTTGTAAACCAAAATCAGGTCAAACGGTTTATCCGCTTGCCTCGCCATTGTTATCATCTGTCGAAACTGTGGTCGATAGGACGTGCGTCCGCTCTCTGCCTCGTCAATGAATTCTCGCACCACCGCATGACCGCTTCTGGCGGCATATTCCCGCAAGGCCTTCAGCTGCGCTGCAACCGAGAGGTCGACATCCTGCCGGTCTGAGCTTACTCGTACGTAAAGTGCACTCTTCATACCGTTGCCCTCCTTTTCTTGCTCTACATGCCCAGGCGGCGGCAAATCTGGCACTGTCCTGGCACCAACCCCAGGAGCCTGGCGTCTTCGACCACCAGCTTGGCCTTCGTCGTAATCTGCTCAAGCGTGTGATAGGTCTCCACCACAGCTTTGGCCTGGGGTGACCTCCCCAAGCTTTTTAGGGCGTCCAGCAACTTCTGTCTTGTCGCCTGTTCACCGCCGGGTGCTAGAATCGACCCGCTCTGGAAAATGAGATCCCCATTATTCGTATTTACCGTAATGGCGGCCTCCATCTTCTCGATGATATCTTTCTGGGCCCTCTTATCAGGCGCAGCAAAGGCCAGGCCAATGGCATTCTTATAAATCACGTGACCAGCCGTATAGGAACACACATACGGCGGAATGCCGTCGTCACCGGCCAGTTTGTAACCGGTCTTCTCTTCCAACAACGTTACTGTCTTACGTTGGAATTCCAGCTTGGCAGCCAGATGCTTGGCTCTGGCTTTCTTCCATTGAACTAGCGCCCTCCAGAGCTTGTCTCTCTTCAGGTGTTCTTTGAGTAGTCGGTGCATGGTGCTGTCCTCGCCATCTTCCAGCTTTATCTGTTCACCGGTATCATCCAGAATAGAGCCTTTTCCGTGGCTCCAAGAGAGCACGGCGAAATCCTTGTCGGGGACGACCAGACCGGCCTTGATCTGGTTGAGTTCTTCAAGCAGTTCCTTCTGATGATTGTGCAGTGCGTCTTTGACCAACTCTATTCTGGCGACCGCCACATCCCGTTTAAGGCGGGCCTCATTGATGGCATTTTTCACCGTTCTGATGTCACATCCCGCCTGACCAGCAATCCATTTCTCGGATTTCCCCTCATCATAGAGCTCCAGCCATTCTTTCTTCTTTGCATCGTCAAATTTCTTTGGCATAAAAATCTCCGGCACAAGTTTTGGTTCTCGTTCCGATTACTAAGTGCATTATAGCGCTTCTATATGCAAGATGTCAATACTTTCTGCTGCATAAGTTAGCTTGGACAGATATTTCGGCTCGTGCTAGGCTGGTTTCATCAAGCAGATAAAACTGAAGGCGACCGACCAGTCAACTCCTTACATAGATCCTCAACCAGGGGAGGATCCCGAGGAACAGGGCCTCCGCATCCTGGCCAAGTTCATCGCCCGCAAACTGGAAAGGTCACGTAGAGATGAGCACGCAAGGGCGTATCAGCACAGTGAAGATGATAAGGCGACCCCGACGAGTAGCGATGAAAGTATATCTTGAACCAAGCGAAATAAGCCTGCTCGAGAACGCGGCCTCTAATACGCGGGATAGACTGCTCGTCAGAGTACTCTTCCGTCTCGGCTGCCGAATTTCAGAGGCCTTGTCCTTGAAGGTCGACGACATAGACTTGGCCCAGGGTACGGTCAAAATTCAGCATCTCAAGGCACGGGTCAATTTGGGGTGCTCGAAATGCGGTGCCAGATTAGGAAGAACTCATAGCTTTTGTCCCAAGTGTGGCGCAAAGGTAACGGCGATAATAATCAAAGAACAGCAACACCGTCGGATGAGGGTGTTACCTCTGGATCGGGATACCTCGGAAATGCTGAAGGACTTCATCAAACGCGGCGGGCCGGTAAATAGGAACGGTAAGAGACTCGTTTTCGGTATAAATCGCCACAGGGGCTGGCAAATCATTACAGCTTGCGCCGAGAGATCGGGGCTTCCGAAGTTACTGAATCCCGACACGGGGAAAATGCACAGTGTAAGTCCGCATCGGCTGCGAGACGCTTTCGCCGTTCACGCGGTGAAGCTGAATGACTCTGGTGATGGACTCAGACTCCTCCAGGAACACCTCGGCCACACTAGCTTTGATACCACCGCGAAATACAGGAAGGTCGCAGGCGAGGAACTGAGGGATTGGTACGACCGTCTGTGGAGCAAAGAGGTTAACGGAAATGGACCTCAGACCACGTAGAGGTGGCTTTCTGCGTCCTTTCGGCTGCGGCTCGTTTATACGCGAATTCCTCATGGGGCATGGGCCGAATGGTTCACCGCAGATAGACCCAAGTGTTGGTGCGCCTCAATCCGACATCTGCTATCACTACAAGCAGGCCCTTCTTAGGGCAATTGCCGTGGATAGAGCTACAAGGCAAGAAGAAAGAGAAGCCAGGCGTGAAAAACGTCTCATCTCTCCGGATAGGATAGACAAACTTGCCGCACGATATCTGCTGCAGACACCATACAAGTCTAGCGGCTGCCGCTACCACTCTTTTGTTGTTTACTTCTCAAACCTGCAGAGGCTGGGTTGGGTGGAAGAAAGTGGAGTGGAAGAACGCTCAACCTTCCAGGACAACTACCCCCGAGAGGCTATCCCCGCCGGTTCTTCCGCCTCACTGAGGCTGGCAGAGCTGCCTCTGAGAGCGCTTGGGCAAACCCCCTTGCTGCCCTCTATAGGTAGTGTCTCTTGTCAGTGGCCGCACAGAAGTAGCCGTTTTCATTCCTCTGTGAAATCGCAGGAGATCCCTCGCTGTGAAATCCTTCACGAAAATGTAGGTTCATTCTTTTGATGAACAATCTGTCCTTTTGTGTGATGATGAATAGTAGATGTTCGCACATTAACAACTGAATATCAGATAAGCCTACCCTGAGCGCTTGCTCACTTCGGGCAAATAGACGGAAAGGGGGCAAGCGATGACAGGATATTGTAGCAATTGCCGTAAGGTATGGACATCAGAAGAACGGCAAGGCATTTGCCGATGGTGCTCTCGTAACGCAAATTGCGTTACCACACCGACAAAGCCTCACCAGCTAAAGTCTAGCCGAAGGCGAAACCACAGGCAAGTTGACGATGGTAACAACGGCTATGACCATTTGCCAGAGCCGTATTTGACCTATTACAAAATAGCTTTGCGGTTTGGCCACAAGGCTTTCCTGGATGAGCAAGAGGACTTACTACACGACATCATTGAAGGGCTTGCCAGAGTAGCAAAGGACAGGACACTTAGCGAAGCTGCGATGTATCGGATTGCCGAGCATATCAAAGACCATTACTGGTACAAACACTATGCATACCATAATGGGCTGGATTGCCAGCATTGTAGCAAGGCACAGCGGGCAAAGTGTAGGGCGAATTGGGCTTATTCCGATTGGCCTTACTACGATTGCCGTAGAGCTATCACTCTGGAAAGCATAAACCAGCCTATCATAGACAGCGAGGGCAATATCACCGAGCTTGCCGAGCTGATAGCCGATGACAAGGCGCTGGACTTGGGAGAATGGGTAGACGCTAAGACTTTCCTGATTGGAGCGCCAACTAGGCTAAAGCAGATAGCACGAAAGCTACGCAAGGGCGACACACTAAGCCACCCCGAAAGGGATTACCTATACAAACTAAGGAAAAAACAGCAATCCCCCCTAGTTTGAGGCGACTTTTTGCCCAATTTCGGACTTATATATAGTGGAAGCATCGTATAGGCT
>CBFDBW010000235.1:0-5029 GCA_965603145.1 uncultured Syntrophobacterales bacterium | reverse complement strand
TGACAAGCTCAGCCACCTCTTTGACGGTAAGCATCTTTTTCATGATTCACCCCACTCATTGACAAATTAGATCATTTAAGCTTTAGTTGGCCTAATTTGATAGCATCTTAGCTAATTTGTATCAATTTGAAAGAAGATGCACAGGTCTTTCATTAAGATACTATTTGCCTTTGACCCACGAGCGGATAAATTGCGCCTGCATGTTCGTCTCCGGCGAAGAAAGATGTGAGATGGGATCATTCTGACGAAGTGTACTAAGCAAGTCCAGGGCAGCCTCCCCGACCGCTATACCGTGGCGAGCCAGATAACAAGCTACCGCGGTTCCTGTCCGCCCCCGACCTCCCCAACAATGGAGATACAGTACAGGGTTCTCTCTTATGCCACGGTCGATTTCATTCAGTATTGCAACCATACCCTCAACAGTTGGAACATCAGTGTCCCGAATGGGCATATGAACCAGCTTTATGGGAATATCCGCCTTTGCTGCAAGGTTTTCTAACTGTTGTTCATAGGGAAGGAATTTCTCGCCGCTGAAATTGCGTTCATGTTCTTCCATGAGATTGATGACGTGGCGGACCCCATGTTCAAGGAGTCCCTCGAGCTTTCTCTTGGCCGTTGAAGAATCTCGACTGCCGGGGTAGTAGCCTGCGAGGAATTTTCCAGGCACCACCCAGTAAGAGCGAGGAAAGGGAACTGGCAGTTCTTCCATTGGTCTCTAATCCTTTGTCGTTCGTCTTAGCTCAACGATCACGCTATATATCTCTCGCCCGCTCCCCCCGGCGAGCTCGGGGCTCGCTCGAGTTCTCTGTGGGCTCTGTGAGAGATCAAGATCCATCTGCCAATTTTTTGAGCAAGTGAGCCTTGCGGTCCTTGAGGAACGGCATGGAGGAGCGAACCTCCGCTACCATGGCCGGATCAATGTCGGCTAGCAACAAGGTTTCCCTGTCCTCAGCGTGGGCCAGGACTTGGCCAAGAGGATCGATAATGGCCGAGCCGCCGAGAAAAGTGAGATCGCCACCTTCTCCAACCCGATTAACCCCCACCACAAAACACTGACTCTCCACAGCGCGGGCTCGGAGTAGTAAGTCCCAGTGGGGTTGGCGAACAGCCGGCCAGGAAGCGATGACCAGGATGAGCCCGCATTGGTCGACCACAGTCCGGAAAAGTTCGGGAAAGCGCAGGTCATAACAAACGAAAGAAACAGCATTCATTTCTTCCAGCTTGAACACCACAGGCCAGTAACCAGGGTCATAGCTTGCGTCTTCTCCCAACAAAGCAATCTGATGAATCTTGGCGTAGAGCGCAAGATCGTTTCCATTACGATCCACAGCCAGGGACACGTTTTGTGGTCCACCATTGTCTCGCGCCAGGACAAAGCCACCCACGACCACCATGTCCAGGTCCCGGGCCAAGGTGCGCAACAGCGTGGGCGTAGCTCCTTCCAACGGTTCAGGCGTGATGGAAGTGTCCATTGAAAATCCGGTGGAAAACATCTCCGGCAAAACAAACAAGTCGGCACTCGCCTGCCTGGCTTGAGCCGCTATACGCTTGGCTTTATCGTGGTTGGCTGGTCGGTCGTGCCAGGCTATGTCCATCTGTGCCGCTGCCACTTTCATCTTAACCACCTCCTTGAGCCTGCATTATTCATCACGCCCCGGCGTGACTGCGACCGTGGATATGATCGTTCCAGAAATAGGAAAACTGAATAACCGCTAGTCCCTATATCATAACTGTAGAAATCCTTGCTATTCAAAAAAGATACTGTTGTGGTCATTTCTATCTTCCTTGACACGGTTAGACAAGGTTGGTATTTGTTCTTTGTGCATTTCCGAAGCAGTGACCACCCAGCAGATTTTCAGCAAGGGCAGGGGTGGCAACAAGTGGCGGACAAACTGGGTAGAGCAGGGCTCGCTGGCCAGGGATTGATGAAGAGCAGACCAGCCGGATTATAAGGAAAGATTATGTTCAGGACGGATGATAATTACAACCTTTACTATGATGGGGCAATATCAGGAGATCAAGAGCATGCCTTTCAAACACTGATCGCAGAACACCAGTTATCACCAGAATTTACAGAACTACTCAAAAGACATCATAATTTTAGGATCAAGAATGCATACGATGACCACAAGAAACTCCTTTGGATTTTCTATAACGTTTTTGGGTCGTTCGCGATCACCATTTTTTCCGCCGAGGAGGAACATCCGCACGGATGTGAGTATCAGTCGAAAGTTGATTATTTCGTCGATGAAAGTGGGAATTACGAGTATGAAATGAAAAACATTCTCTTCAAATATGATAACTACAAAATGTCGGACGAATGCAACGAAAGGATTGAGAAGGGATCCACGGGCTTTGAAAAAGACTGTAAAGTAAGGGGAAACATGGGCGAAATGCAATTAGAACCTTTCGTAAAGAGCTTAACAGCCGACGAGTAAAAGAATAATGCTCAAATGGATTTACAGCCCTCACCCATAGCATTGGGGTGTGGGTTTTTTGCTTTGAAGCAGATGTTGTGAGTTCACTGTTCATAAACTGCTTGTTCTGCCCTTCATACTTTCCAATATGTAAGTTCTCTGCTAAGATGCGGTCCAGATTTATTCGGCATAATTGCCTCAGCCCAGCCACCATATTGATAACGGGCGCATAACAAGATCACACATCTCTGTGGCTGCGAGAAAGACCCATCACCTCAGGAAGGGGGCACACACGTGTCGGTTGGGACGGAAAGAAGGCGGCATTTAAGGATAACTGTGAACTGGCCCGTAATCGTGGTAACGCCTCAACTTTACATAGGCGGAGAGGCGGTAAATATCAGTATAGGGGGTGCGAATATTCGTTGTACGACAGATCCTGAACGAACTGGCCCACTCCGGATGGCCTTTAAAATTCCCACACGAGAAGAATTCTTGCAGGTGACCGGCGTTGTGGCCTGGACAAAGTCATTCGAGCAGATGGATGATTCTTACTCTTGGGAAACGGGCGTAAGGTTCACGAGTTTTATGGGAGATAGCCGCAAGTTTCTTTTTGAAGTGATTTCAAATATTTGTAGCCAAAATAAGTGAAAAACTTTTGTCGATTGCAACTTTGGCTACGATTTGATAGATAGAACAACTTATCTAGCCCGGTTGCGAACTGATAGCGGTCTGGTGAAAATTGAACGGTGTAATCGTTGAACCTCATCGGGCCGGTCACCATTATCATTTCCCCCGCCATTACCTCCTTGCCCGTGACCTCTCCGGTTTTTCAAACTGTCAGATAGCCTCCAACCTGCATTATTCGCGAATTCTTTGGATTCATGAATAATCAGGGCCAAGAGAAGAGTCGGAAGAACAAGAATATTGCACGGACTTGCACTGGTGCTTTATAGTATAGTGGATGCTGATTTTCACTCTCTTTTGTTATCAGCTTACTCAGAGAGAGGAGAACATGGGAAGCGCGGACGAGGTTGTGATCATTGTGGACGAAGAAAACAATGAGGTTGGAGCTGTGCCCCGATGGGAGATGAGGGCTGGTCGGCTCCCTCACCGGGCAACGTACATCCTGGTTTTCAACTCACAGGGGGAACTTTATGTGCAGAAGCGCACGCAAACGAAAGATGTTTTTCCTGGTTACTATGACGTGGCCGCAGGTGGGGTTGTGCTAGCAGGAGAGAGCTACGAAGATGGAGCCGTGCGCGAGCTTGCGGAGGAACTTGGAATCCGGGGGACACCACTGGCGACGCTCTTCGATTTTTACTGTGAAAATGAGTACATTCGGTTATGGGGTAGGGCTTTTTCCTGCGTGTATGACGGTAACCTGGTGCTGCAAGAGGAAGAGATTGAGAGCGGCACGTTCATGAAAGTGGACGAGGTACAACATCTGGCCGAAACAGAGCCATTCACTCCTGACTGTTTCTATGTGTTGCAGCGCCATCTCGGCGCCAGGAGGTAGTGTCTCGAGTCTCCGCTAGAGGTGGTTGTAGCATGACCGAGAAAATACATATTGAAGAATTGCCTATAACAGAGAAATTCATGCGACAGAAGAGACTCATTCAAGACAGAGGTGAGCTCGCTCTCATAGAAGATGGAATGGAGTTTCAGCATCTTGGCTATTTTAGCTTAAAAAAGGGAAAAGGTTATTACCGGGGAGGCCACTATCACCGAAGAAAGGTGGAGCATTTCTATATGGTGAGCGGTAGGATTCGCGTTCAACTCGTGGATCTCGACACCGGGAAAAAATCTGAGGTTGTCATTAGGGAGGGGCAGCGAGTTACTATCTATCCAAACTGCGCCCATCGCTTTGAAGCCGAGGAAGAGGCTCAGGTGATAGAATACTACAATTCAATGTACGACCCTGAGGACGATATTCATTACAGTGAGTTCTAAGTTCCATTGACCTGACAGCGAAAATTCAGGTAGTACTAGGAGACACAGGCCGGAGTAATGCAGCCCAGTGATTTTAGATTTTAGAATGCAGATTTAAGATTTAAGAGTTAGATTCTCACAGTGAGGAAAGTATGCAGCATCAATCTGCAATCTACAATCTGAAATAATCAATGCTCCATGGACAACATGTGAGCTGGACATCGCCTACCGGTTTTGGCTAAGTTAAAAATGAATAGGGGACATCAAGGTATTTTTCTGATAATGTCGACCAGTTCGTGTGAGGTGTCGTTACTATGACCGCGTCTGATCCTTCCAATTCTCAGTCACTTCTTCTGATGATAGCCGGAGCCAAAGGAGCTGTCGGGTCCACCGTCGCGGTGGCCTCTACGGCCATGCGGTACCAGCCAGAATTGGTCCTGCCAAGCTTAACTACGAAACACATGTTGCCCGGTTTGGATTCTTCCCAGCCAGTTCAGGTGGTGGGCTGGGATGCAACTGATACGTCGCTGCTCGCAGCCATAGGGGCTCAGGGGGTGCTTCCGGAAGACATATGGAAGCCGTACGCGGACGAACTCGAACAGGTACAGGTGAGAACACCACCTTCAGGCAGCCTGGACTTAAAGGGCCAGGTTGAACAACTGAACCAGGACATCCAGGAGTTT
>CBFDBW010000234.1:0-5032 GCA_965603145.1 uncultured Syntrophobacterales bacterium | reverse complement strand
CACAAACTCTTCCATAACAGACAATGCCCGGGGCTCCACAGGTTCATACGTCCCCTTGGCAGCGGCCCTGCCGTTAAAGAGCACGTAAATTTCGCCGCGCACTTCGGAACGGCTGAGGCCAGCCTCAGCAATGGCCTTGTCAAAATCCTGAATAAATTCAGGGAGGAAAATCATCTCTCTGGCGCCGCCATCCACATGCATCTGTCGATAGGATTCGCCGCCCACCTCAACTGGAATGTAGACGGGAGGGAAGAGCACAGGAACGGAGGCCGAGGCCAGGATGACATCCCGGTAGCGCTCCAGCTTATCCGGCCGGTCGCTGGAGGCAATAAACCCCATGTCCCAGATCGTGAAGGCTTGGGCGTCAAGGTTGACGGTACCCACATAAAGCCTCCTCCCTCTGGCATGCTCCCGGGCAACCGCTTGAAGCACACCATCGTCAATCTGCTTGGCAATCAGCGCTCGCAACGGTGCCGCATCATACATGCTATCCTCGGTTAAGACAGCAAGTAGGCCCCGAGACTTGAAAATATCTTTGTTCGTAACCTTGGTATACATCCTGAGGGTGTCGTCTTGCTCCGGCCCGAGAAATACAGCTGTGGCCGTCAAGGCTCCGGTGGAAATACCGGTCACCACGTCGAACTCGGGGCGGGTGCCGACGTCCGTCCAGCCAATGAGAACTCCGGCCCCGTAGGCGCCGTGAGATCCTCCCCCGGAAAGCGCCAGGCCCCGAACTGTAATGGGTTTTCCTCGTGCCTCCTTGCGAAGCTCTCGGAGACGAACTTTTACCCCTTCTATGAGGTCCCGCTCGAAGGTTTTCTCGACCGTCGGGTCCCATCTTTCCAAAGGCACAGCTCCCCAGGGTACTTGAAAGGTTTTGCCTGCGGGTGGAGGTGCCACTCGTTTGGGGGCACAACCCGTAAGGACAATGAGCACTGTGCAGAATAATACTGTCCAACGCGCAGGTGTAAGGTCCGATCGCATCTCCTCTCCTCCTTTCATTGGCCCTCCTCGTCATCTTTTTCCCGCGACACTACACTGAGAGACTGCACTTTAGGATTAATTGACGTTGAACTAGCCGATTCGTCTATGCTGCGTACGTGCAGATCTCTCTGCGGAAAGGCGATTTCGATTCCCAACTCCCGGAACCTCCGGTCAATCTCCTGGTGGAGTTCACTCTGCACTTGTCGCCTGTTCTCAACATCCGATATCCAAATGCGAAGTTCAAAGTCGAGAGAACTTTCTCCGAATGCCAGGAAAAACACCTTAGGAGTGGGCACTCTCGTCACCATCGAGTTTGCCTCCGCACACTCCATAAGAGTTTGCATGACCAGTGAGACGTCAGAACCATATGCCACCCCAACCGGAATGATAAGCCGTATAAACCGATTTGAAAGCGTCCAGTTGGTTACCTGGGTAGAGACAAGGTCGCTGTTGGGAACGACGACCTCCGCCCGGTCGAAAGTCTCGACAACGGTCGCTCGAAGCCCAATCCTTTTGATCTCAGCCCATTGCTGGCCAAGCTCAATATAATCACCAACCTTGATGGGCCTTTCAAAGAGCAGGATTAGGCCGGAGACAAAATTGGTCACAATTCCCTGGAGGCCAAAGCCGATTCCAATTCCCAGGGCGCCAGCAATGATTGTGACATCTCTCAGTTGAACACCCAGTGCCACTAACGCCAATAAGAAGCCCACGAATATAAAGCCGTAGTGGACCAACTTTGCCATTGAAATCCGCACTCCAACCTGCAGCTGGCGTCTGGTAAACACCCCCTCCATGAGCATCGCCTGCACGGCCCAGGATACGATAAAAGAACCGTAGAGGAAGGCCGCCGCAGCAAAAATCAATCCCACAGTAACCTGCCGAGACCCCACGGTGAAACCGAATGACATGAGTCCTTGGATTGCCTCAATTGGCCTGTCGTATAGCCTCCAGGTCACAAGAATGAAGGTAAGGAGAAGGGCCCCTACGAGGAGGTTGGCCAAAAGTGCCGACCTGCTGACAATCACATTCGCCTTACTTTGCAAAAACGGAATTTTCTTGAGAGGGGCGCTCTGCATTGCCCATTCTAAACAACCTCGAGTCATCAGCATTAACATCCAAGCCGCCAGCACGATAAAGGTCGTCCCCAGCGAGGACTCAAGCACATGAGCAGCTAGGGCGTTGTAGCCACCTATCTCCGTTATTATTACCCCCAGGAAAACCAAGCCACCCAAACGCAAAATCCAGGCATACAGGAGCGAGTCTCCACTACGGACGCTTTCCACTGAGCGCCAATTACATAGGACCATGCCAATCAGTGCCGTAGAGAAAACGTACAACCGGAAAAGCGGAAGTGGCAGGCCAAAAACCCTGAGCAATTTGGTTGTGATTAAAAAGATAGCCAGAGCATAGACAAGCCATTTTCTCCAGAATTTAACTACGCCCCCCCCCACAAGACGAGCCAGGGCGATTATGAGAACAGTGCTAAGTGCCAAATCCCACGTGCCTGGAACCGGCCCATAGAGTGGCAGGAGGGGCGTGAAGCCAACGAAAATCCCAGCGGCAAGAGGTCTTCTGGCAATAAACCGCCATCGCTCCTCCCCTTCCAGCAGACTCCGACGACGGACTATGCCAACGGTAAGGGCTAAGGAAAGTAAAACCTGGAGGAATACCAACCATCCGTGTCGTTGCCAAAACTGCCGACCTGGCCACGAGACGATACTCAACCCTTTTCGCAGTTCCTCCCACAGCCCTTCGCTGAATCGGGAATAGTACTTGGACGAAAACATCGAAGGAGCTGACTTCTTCCAGGCGTCAACTCGAGCGGTCAAGAGCAAATCATCCACTTCGGCTCTAAGCGAATATATCCCGGCCTGGATTTCCCCTGCCCTTTGTTGTGCGGCGAGCAGAGATTTTAATTGTTGCTTGATGAGGTTGACCGATCTGTCGATGATATCTTGGGCTCTGGCAAAGGTGGGCGCCACCGTTTTGAGTGGCACAAGTTTCGGGACGGAAGATCGCAGCTCCTTCCATCGTTTGCTCTCGTTCAACCACTGTCTTTCCCAACTTTCAGTTTGGTTGACCGCTTCGGTAAGGGAATTGACCGTCTTCTGGAGGGAATTGGCTTCGATTCCTATTCCCACTTTGAGCTCGGTAAGATGGTAGTAGCCGTACCCTCCGGTGGTCTTTAACTCTTTTAATTGTCCAGAGAGCTTTCTTTGGCGTTTCACTATCTTAGCCAAGCTTTTTTCAGCCGCAGATAAATCGAAGACTGCCGCAATATCTTTTTCGAGAATGGCCGAGCGTTCGGCCAGCTCCGTAGCCAAAGGGCTAAGTTCGGCCAGGCTCGGTACCGAAGGATCCTTTTCCTCTTGGGTAGGGGAGGGCTGAGAATCTTTGGGTTCCTGGGCCGCCAGCCCACCGCTTAATGTTAAAAAGATGAACATCAGCATCAACGGGAACCAAAACACTCTCACCGCCTGAAATCTCATAAGATACCTCGGGGCCAAAAAAAGTCGGCTTTTAAAAATTCCACCATAGGTCTGGGAGTTATTCGTAATTTTAGACACCAACATTAATAATTAGGGCGTGATTGTCAATATGAAAAACCGCCATTTTGATAAGAACCGGCCGGACCCCAGGATGGGGCAGAGTGGGGATAATGGGGGGAGGGCTAAAGGAAGAGTGTCTCACCGTGGTTGAGATGGACCAACCGGTCCGATAGACCTTCTTTTTCCATCTCTCTTTTGATCTCCATGGGCGGAAAGTAAACAGGTTCGTCCCCTAAGCGGAAAGTCCCCCAATGAGTGACCATTAGGCGGGCGGCTCCAAGTTCCTTGAAAGCCCGAACCGTATCACTGGGATTCATATGGCTGCCTGCCATGAACCAGCGGGGCTCGTAGGCGCCAAGGTTAATGATGGCCAGATCGATGGAGAATTCTCTGCCAATTTCCTGGAAGCGATCAAAATAGGCTGTATCTGCAGACAAATAGATTGTCTTTCCTGAGGCGGTCTTCAGTAAATACGAGCCCCAGAGAGAGGTATTTGGTCCCTCGATTGGGTTACGCATGGTCCAGTGGTCGCATGGAAGGAAGATGATTTCTCTCTTGCCGTCCTCAAAGGTGCCAAACCAGTCCAGTTGGGTTCGATTGTTCATCTTGAGGTCGGCAAATATGTCGTCATAGCCCAGGGGACTGATAACATGGGTGTCCCGGCCCAGAGCAGCCAGCGAGCGAGTATCCAGGTGATCGTAGTGTCCGTGGGATATGAGGACGTGGTCTGGTCGGGGGATCTCCCGCACATCAGACTCTAGTGGGCTAAAATCCTTGATGAATCGAAAGATTTCAAAAAAGACCGGATCTACTAATATATATTGATCTTGATCCTTAATCATGACGCTGGCATGTTTTACAAAAGTGACCGATAGGTTCCCGTGATCTCTGATGGGTTCCCAGTCGATGGATACCGGCACCACCTGCTCCTGGTCGTAATAGGACTTGAACTGGTTCTGGCTGAACAGTTTCCAGTGGAGAACACGTAACATGTTCCCATGTTCTTTGTTGCTGAAGGGGTTAACAAAGCGGTTATCATCGTGATGGAGTTTTTTTTGGGCCAGTTCTCGCAGACTGTAGTCCTTGAACGGTGAAGGTGGGGCTTCCTCCGCGGTTTGGGCACCACTGGTCTTAAGATTCGTGCAGCCAGCGAGGAGGTGAAGAAAAGCTGCCTTTTTTCCTAAATCTAAGAACTTCCTGAGAAACATGCGACGGTCCATCCAGTCATCACCTTCATTTGTTGGGTAAAGCCCACCCTACATTACGGGATGGTCAAATAAGCACGGGGCATGGGGCATGGAGCATGGAGAAAAAGAAAAGAGATTATCTCACGCTATGCGCTTGGCGCCATGCGCTATGCAGTTCAGCTTCTGATAACCATACCGGACTCAAAAGGCAAGTCAGTGCAGTGTTTTTCACATCAGCAAGCCCTCTCCGGTCTTGTCTTTATGAAATTGACTTCTGTTGACCAAATGTTTAGGGTCAGAAAATATCCG
>CBFDBW010000233.1:0-5033 GCA_965603145.1 uncultured Syntrophobacterales bacterium | reverse complement strand
AAGCTGCTGGCCCCAATACACAGCAAGCAGACGCTGCCTTGTTGGAACTGATCCTAGAGGCTGCGGGTGAAGGCATTGTCTTTGTGAGAAGCGACAACACCAGCGGCTACATCAATAAGGTAGGCCGGGAGATCCTGCGTTGCTCACGGCGAGATGACCCGCCTCCAACCTGTGTCGAACTGACGACGTTGCTTGGTTTTGACCCGCTGGTAGTCTCCCAGGAAGGGGTTGTGACTGGCAAGTCCCTGGACACCCGTGAGACCGGGGTGGCTGTCGGTACCAAGTCAAATCCGGACAACTTGTCTTTGTACTCCTGGCAACAAGAAGCCACCATTTTCGGTGTGCCTTATCTTGTTTGTGGGAGTCCGATTTCCACTGGAGCACCCAATTGTTCCGGCACGGTCCTTTGCTTTCAAGACCTGAGAGAGGCTCAACAGAGGGAACAGATCATGTCTGAAAACCTCTCATTTGCGAGCCATGAATTGCTTACGCCAATTACCGCCATCAAGAATGCCCTGGATTTGCTGGGCGGCCGGCGGTTAGGCGAGTTGAGTGACAAGCAACTCAGGTTTCTCCAGTTAGCTTCTAGAAATGTGGAGCGCCTCAACAATGTGGTGACGGCGGTTCTTGACCTCAGTCAACTGGAGAAGCGGAGCCTGACTCTGCAGTTGAAAGAGGTAGATGTGGTAGAGCCTGTGGAGCGGGCCCTGGCTACTTTGGAAGGTCTGGTCCAGGAAAAAGGGATTAAACTCCACAGGCGATTGCAGGACACATATCCCAAGCTTCTTGCTGATGCAGATAGGCTGCGGCAGGTGGTCTACAATTTGGTGCACAATGCAATCAAATTCACACCCGAAGGGGGAAACGTTCAGGTTAGCCTGGAGGTTGTGCCTTTCGCCGATTTGTCTGTATGGCTTCCCGAAGACGGCTCAGTTCCACCACCGAAACATGTGGGTGACGAAGCACTCCTGCTCACGGTTGTCGATGCCGGAGAAGGCATTCCCGCTTCTCATTTGACCTCGATTTTCGCCAAGTTTCACCAAGGACAGGGGCCCTCAGCAGATCAGGGCAGGCGAGGGAGAGGGCTGGGCCTGGCCATTGTTAAGACGTTAGTTGAGGCACATGGAGGCACGGTCTGGGCGGAGAGCGAGTCTGATGGGGGGAGCACTTTTAGGGTTCTGCTCCCGAAGCTTTCCCGGGAAGCGTATTTGATTCAAACGGCAGCGGGCCGACTGGAACGGGTAAAAGCAGTCGGTTCATCACTGACCCTTGTCATTCTTAGAGTGGACCCTAGATCAGGAGAGTTGGTTTCAGAAACGCGACAAGAAGACGTTGTGGCCAACCTGCTCAGCCTGGTGGTTGAAGCAGCAGGAAACACGGTTCGGTTAAAGAGTGATACAGTAGAAATCCTGGATTCATCACGTGGAACACTTTTTCTCCTTGCGGAGATTGAGCCAAAGGATGTACCGGCTCTGCTTCAGCGGATAATGTACAATTTGAAAAAGCAATCCGAGAAGATACCCCAGATTTGCAATTTACATTTTGTTTGGGGTATGTCGAGTTATCCTAGAGACGTGAGTACAACTCCAGAGCTGGTTGCCGAGGCAATGCAGGCTGCTGCAGGCATGGATGCGGAAGTGATCTGCCTGGAAGAAACATAGAATCCATACATCACCTACCTCGTCTGTGTTCCAGCCTGAAGGGTAATTATGCTGGAGAAAAGGATTCTGATAGTTGACGATGAGCCAGATCTTCTTGAAACCATCCAGGCGACCCTGGAGATGGAGGGGTATGAGTGTCTGGTGGCCTACGACGGCTTCCGTGGCCTGGATCGGGCTCGCACCGAGAAGCCGGATCTGATCATCCTCGACGTCATGCTTCCGGGGCTGAACGGGTACAAGATTTGCCGGCTTCTGAAATTCGACGAGCAATATAAGCACATACCCATCATTATGCTGACGGCAGAGGCCCAGGAAAAGGATCGGCTTACCGGTGAAGAAACCGGAGCCGATTATTATATGACCAAACCCTTTTCGTCAGACAAACTGATAGCCAAGATTGCAGAGTTTCTGGGGGAATAGAAGAAGAGACAGCCGGAGGTAGGGTGCAGGGTGAAGTAGATAATAATGAATATCGAACAAGGAATTTCGAATTATGAACCTGAATGAGGGAGAAAGAACCTTCGATCTTGGAGTTTGTCTTGTAGACCTTGTCAAGACTTCTACATTAGCATACAGCCGTGCCATTTTCAGGCTGCCTCGTTTTCACGTATTTGCTGTTCAATCTCCTCTCGGTGCGATCGAAAATAAGCCCAAGCATTAGCCAGGTCCTCAGCGCGCAATGTGGGATAACATTGCACAGGTCGGCTTCGGTACTTCCCGGGCGTTTGGCTTGCACTAGAGCCCAGACCGGCATTCTTGTACGAACAATGCATGTCGTCCCGCCACAGACGCCAGGAGTGACGTCGATACCTGGAGAGGCATCGCCGAGATCGCGTGCCACCCGTTGAAGCAACTGGGTCTTTTCTCCCTTAGTCATAAGAGATAGCAATTTTTCGGCCTTTTGGATTGTACTCACCCTCGGTTACCCCCTTCAAGGCCAGGCTCATTTTTTCCTTTCACAGGAACCATCGTCATTTAAGCTGGAAAGCAGTATACCATTAAGGTGAATCCTAGAGCAAACTGACTCGACCGGCAAACCGAAATCATAGGTAATTGAAAATTCATAAAAAAATTGTTGACATATATTTTTTCTTGCGTAGGATAAGTTTAAGTTTAAAATTAAACATCATTTTGCATAACCAGAAAAGGTAAAAGGTGCAGTAGTTTACTGTAATCAGGACAAATTTAAATTTAAACTTAGATGCAAATTCAAATGCCCCCAATTTCTCGTGATTGGATGTTTATTATGAAGACAACATCGGAAGTCGTAAGTGAGGTCGGGATCCCTCGCCAAAAGCTCTACTACCTGGAGCAGAAGGCCTTTGTAAAGCCGGAAACAGAGCGGCGGGGTGAAAAAATATTTCGCTTTTACCCGGATCGAGAAGTGGAGAAGATTCGTGCCATCTGGAAATACCTTCGGCAAGGCTTCCGATACCGTGTGGCATATGAAAGAGCATTGGAGGAATTGAAACAACCGAAACTTTTGTGACGCTATCGCGTCTTAGGAATATTGGAATAGTGGAATATTGGAACAATGGTTTTCAGAGATAAAAAGGAAAAGAAGCAAAACACATTAACTGAATTACTTCCCCAATATTCCATTATTCCAGCATTCCACCCGTGAGGGGTTATGGCGAAACTGATTAAATTGAAAAATCCTAATATCCTGGGCAAGTTGAAGGGGCTTCGCAAAAGCCATCTGGGTATCGATATCGGCACCCACACTATCAAGATAGTGGAATTGCTTAGCACTCCCGGAGGGATTGAACTAACGCACCACGCTATGGCTCCCACCCCGCCGGGAGATTTTCAGGTCCCGGTCCTGGCGGCCCAGCTAAAGGAGATGATCCAGGAACACCGCATTAAGACCAAGCAGGTGGTTGCAGGTTTGGCCGGCAAAGGGGTTGCTGCTCGTCGTCTGACTCTGCCGAACATTTCGGAAGAGGAGATTCAAGAGGCCATCCGCTGGCAGGCTGCAGAGCTTTTCCCCTTTTCCCTGGGCGATGCCATGTTGGCCTTCCAAATAATCTCCAAGGACGACGGTGGTGGTCAGGCGAAACAGGAAGTGCTGATTGCCGCTGCTACCAGGGAGACGGTAATGGAGCACATTGAGGTGCTTCAGGAGGCAGGACTCGAGCCGATCGGGCTACTGGCTGAGCCGCATGCATTGGAGCAGTTTTGGCGAACCGCCAATTTGGGTGAGGATGAGGAGGGGGCCATAGCTGTACTTGACCTCGGCTCGCACAAATCCAACATCCATGTTTTCCAGGGCGGCGAGCTTCAATTTTCTCGGTATGTTCCAACCTCTGGTGATGCTTTCACCATGGCGCTGACAGGGATGATTCGCGCAGGCGAGCAGGAGATTGAATTGAATACCGCCCAAGCTGAGGGCATCAAACGCCAACATGGGATTCCTTCAATAGAGGACCGAGGCAGAACGGCGGAAGAAATTCCTTTGTCCCAGGTGGCGGTAAGAATTCGGCCGGTGTTGGAGAAACTGGAAACCGAGATCTCCCGTTCTTTTGACTACTATGCTTTCCAATTTCAAGGTGAGACTATCTCCAGGCTTTTGCTGGCAGGCGGCGGGGCTCAGCTTAAGGGGATCGAATCTTTCTTTGCTGATAGGTTCGACGTGAGGGTTGGATTTCTGGACCCGCTGGCTCCTATTCTGATAGCGGATAGTCCAGCACTCGCGGAAGTAACCGCGGCGGATCGGCCGGCGTTCACCGTTGCAGTGGGCCTCGCCCTGCCATTGACTGAGCGATTTAACCTTCTTCCCGTAGACCTGCAGCCACATCGCCAGAGATGGAATGTACGAGCGCCAGTGGCATATGCCACCTTAGGTCTCCTATTCCTTCTGCCTCTGGGGCAGTATGCTTGGCAGAGTCAGCGGAGTATCAGCGCTCTTCGCGAGACAGTAAAGCTCAAGAAGACCGCCTTTGATCAGTACAAGTATATCTTTCAAGAACACGAGAAGTTAAAGGCCAAGAACAGCCGGCTAGATGCGAAACTTGCGAAATTGCCCACGCTGGATCTTAGTACACCTCGGCTGGCTGCAGCCCTGCGACTTGTTAGCCAAGAGATTCCTGAAGATGTGACGCTTACGAGTCTGGATGTCCAGAAGGGAGAAACTTCCGGAGGTCTTGAAGTACGGTTGAGCGGCCTGATTTTCGGTCAGAAAAAGGAGGCCTTTCCCACGCTCACTACATTCATGGAGAAACTGCAAAAAGCACCCATGTTCTCTAACGTACAGCTTGGCAGTGCCGGGGACGAGAAAGCCCCGAAACCGGCTGTTCTGACTTTTGAAATTGGGTGTGTGCTTAGGTAATGTCAATGGTTCGTTGCATAAAAGGCATAGAGCATGGGGTCAAA
>CBFDBW010000232.1:0-5044 GCA_965603145.1 uncultured Syntrophobacterales bacterium | reverse complement strand
TGATGTCTTTGGTTATGCTCGCCTCAAAGATGTTCTTGATGCAAATACGAAAGCCTCTCTTTCTGAACTCAAATCGGCAGTACTCAGAGCGGTGCATCAACATACGAAGAAAGCGCTAACTCATGATGACGTTACCTTGATTGCTCTGGAGATCTGCTAATCATACCTACATAATCCTAATGCTTACTGTAACCGTTATTATATGTTGCCGTTCATGACGCTTGACACACAAGATCCTCCCATCCTAAAGTTGTTTGTATCGAAAGCGAGTTCTTATCAGTTCCGGTAGCTATTTTTAACATTGAGTTCTATCCCGCCAGAGAATCAATCTGCTGCAGTCAGATGAAGAGAGACATTCAATGCCCTACTAATTGAAAAAATAGGAGATGACAAATGCCGTTCTATTTAAAAGAAGTCGATGTCGTTCCTGAAGTTGCAAAATTCCAATCAGCCCTGATTGTCATTTGCCGATTCTGTCCTGCTGCCAGTTTGGCCGTGAGAAACCAGCAACCTTACCTTGAGTTCTTTCGCAGATTCCTAAAGACCGAATCTTGGGAACAGCACGTCAACAATGTGCGATCCCGTCTGGAAAAAGAAGGTGTCAAAACAAGTGTGTTTAAAGGAAATCTCCTCAATTTTATTATTTGCATGTGGACTTCAGGGCAACGGAAGAAATTATTAAAACGAGCATCTGAATATGAAGCTGTGGTGGTTATGGGCTGCGAAGGCGCATATGAAGGTGTGAGTAATATGATCAAATCAACCGATTGCCAAGTATTCCAGGGCATGAAATCAGAAGGTATTTTGGCTGCTACACCGAAATTCCATTTGCCTTTCAACATCTCACTTGAATTATTCGGTGTAACTCAGATACACCAAAAGAAAAACGAGTAATAAATCTTGTCGATGAATTTCAGCCAAAGATTGACTTTCTCGTACTAATTTCCGTTCTGACCGTCAATCTAGCGGGCGCAGCAGGCCTGAAGTCCAAACTGGCCCCCTTGAATGTGGATATCATACTTAAATCCGCAGTCTGGAGTTCAAAAAGCTACTATCATATATGGTAGTTTCTCTAATGGGGTCCGATATAAAGAGTCGAGTAGCGCGGGGGAGTCTCACCCCCACGCCCTCCCAGAATCGGACATGAGCCTCTCGGCTCATCCGGCTCCTATCGTCCAGCCGACCCATACGCAAAACGCCAATGAGCAAACAGCCATGGTTGGCGTTTTCTGATACGCCTTAGCCATTGCTGCGCCCCACGCTGACGTCCCCGTAAGCGTTTGTATTTTCGACTTGCCCAGCCCACATCGACAAAAGCCTATCGAGGTGCCAGAGAGTTGGGCAAAGCGCTGAATGAGAGTAACTGCCATAGTAGTTGATCCATCCCCTGATCACGGGATTGAACATGCGAGCGAAATCCTCTAGCGACTTGTCACTGCGTCGAGGCAGTCGCCAACTCCGCATCGTTTGACGAATAGACTTTGTCGCCCCGTTGCTGACTGCTGGACTGAAGCGAACGTAGAATTTACCCTTACGACTCTTCGATGGCCTAGACCGAAAGGTAAAACCCAGGAAATCGAACTTCTCATTTGGGTAACTGCCTGGCCGGTTGTCATCCTTACAGTAGACAATCTTCGTCTTGTCAGGATGCAACTCCAGCCGGCATTCAGCCAGCCGCCGCTTAATGCAACCAAGCAGGTACTTGGCCTGCTTTTCACTCACACAGTGGCAGATCACATCATCAGCATAGCGCTCAAACGGAACTGCAGGAAACTCTTTCTCCATCCACTTATCAAACGCATAGTGCAGAAAGAGATTTGCCAGCAAAGGGCTTATCACCCCACCCTGCGGCACTCCCTTATCCCGCTGTAACATTTGCCCATCAGCCAGTTGCACTGGAGCAGTCAACCACCGCTCAATATAGAGCCACATCCATTTGCACTTGGTGTGCTTGCGCACCGCACGCATCAACAACTCATGATCGATGTTGTCGAAGAAGCCCTTGATGTCCAGATCCAACACCCAGTTGTATTGCCAGCACCGTTTGCGGGCTTGTCCGATCGCTTCAAGGGCGGATTTGCCCAGCCGATACGCATAGGAGTCCGGATGAAAACAGGGCTCCAGCTTCGGCCCTAAACGCTGCATGACTACCACCTGGGCGATCCGGTCCGCTACCGTTGGAATTCCTAACGGTCGCATTCCGCCATCTGGCTTCGGGATCTCCACCCTGCGTACTGGTGGCGGAAAGTAGCTCCCAGAAGACATCCGATTCCAGAGCTTGTAAAGCTTGTTCGAAAGATCCTTTCCAAACTCCTCGATCGATTGCCCGTCTACTCCAGCTGCACCCTGATTGGCCTTCACCCTCTTGTAGGCTTGCCAAACCTCTCGTTTGGCAATCGAAAATGGCTTCGCTTTACTCAATGGCTCCTCCCATCACTGGTTGACCACTCAATAAAGCCGGACGATGCAGCCCCTTCGCTCCATCCCCATTACAGAGACTTCATCACTACTACAAGCTGCTCCGCCCCTGTGCCTCGCATCGGTACTCTCACTCTCGTGGGGCCTCCACTTGAGTTTCTCCCTTGACATCGAGGCGACAGGTTCCCACGTTCCACACAGAGGCCTAAGTCAGAGTCACGCCACCTTTATGCCGGACGCCGCCCAGACAGTAAGCAGGTTCCCTCTGGACTTATCCTGGCGTACAGAAAGCCACCAGTTTTGACGTCGTCAGAATTATTTTCGACACCTCATCGGATGGTTCGCTTGCGCTCGTCTCTCTGACTCACAACTGATCCCGTCATGCAGGACCTTTTCCTCAACGCTCACCACAACGGCTCTTGACCGATGCAGCTTGAGGTGTTTTGGAGCCTGCTCCTGCAAGCCGACTCCGAGGGACCAAACCCTCATCCCCCGTGCAGCCTCGTGGCACACTTCCTGCTATGTATCTTGATTCCTATGAAGTATCAATAAGTTAAGCTCTCCTTTTCTTATCTTGAGTCTCGTTTGCCTGATACCAAAGGGATCTGAGATCTGTTGACATCGACTCCAAATAAAGCGTTATTATATGAAGTCCGAGAAGACCAATAGGAAACTCCACATAACATCATTCCAACAAATTTGTCGTCTCAGACAATACCACTAAATCTCTAGTCAAATTCAATGAGAATGGGTGCATTATGGGTGCAAAAAGCGAAAAGTAGTGTGATTGCAACCAGCTAGCGATGTTAAACGGATCCGTAATCCATGAGTCATTTGGCCTAAGCATCCACTCTGAGGATGCGTGAGTCTTTAATTACTAATTTAATACACCCCCCCATTGGCCTTGGTTGCTGGACTGGTCAGTGGGGGCTTTTTTTCTCCACGTTGACAGGAAACCATATTTTGTGTCAGAGTAAATTTCAGCTGAGTGTGGATTAAGGGATCTCCACTGTGCTTCCTTCACTTTCTGACCCACCTAAGCTGACTCAAGATTGCGCTTTCGCTTGACAGCAAAAGCCTACGTCGCCTAATCTAAAACCAGTTCGATTCTCCCGTCACCACAGTGTCAGTCAGCTTCTCCTTTCTAACGTTTGAAGGAGGTATTGGCATGGCTACAGAAGACTTCAAGCGTAAGCTCACCGCAATCCTTAGTGCCGATGTTAAAGGTTACAGCCGGTTGATGGGCGAGGATGACGAAGCCACCGTCCGCACCATTACCGCTTACCGGGAGGTTATTACCGAGGTTGTCCAGAAACATAAAGGCCGAGTGGTGGACTCTCCGGGCGATAACATCCTCGCAGAATTTGCCAGTGTGATAGACGCAGTGCGTAGTGCGGTCGAGATCCAGCAGGAACTTGAGGCTAAGAACGCCGAACTGCCTGATGAGCGCAAGATGGAGTTTCGTATTGGGGTCAACCTTGGTGATGTGATCCATGAACAAGAGCGGATCTATGGTGATGGGGTCAACGTCGCTGCCAGAATAGAGAGCCTAGCTGAGGCTGGAGGTATCTGCGTCTCGGGTACCGTATTTGACCAGATCGAAAGCAAGCTTCCCTTGGGGTACGAGTTCCTCGGGGAGCAGAGTGTCAAAAACATTTCAAAGCCGGTGCGGATCTATAAAGCTCTTATGGATCCCGAGGCAGTAGGCAAGGTTATCGGGGAGGAAAGGCTTGAGCCAAAGCGGGGACAAAGAATAGCTCTTGTGGTGGTGACCGCACTCCTTCTGATAGTGGGCGGTCTGCTGATTTGGCGTACTGCCTTCCCACCAGTGCAAGTCGCCTCTGTGGAAAAGATGGCCTTTCCTTTGCCTGACAGGCCTTCCATTGCGGTACTGCCGTTTGACAACCTGAGCGGGGACCCTGAGCAGGAGTATTTCAGTGACGGCCTCACTGAGGAGATCATTTCTGCACTTAGCAGCGTTCCAAAGCTCTTTGTGATTGCTCGAAACTCGACCTTCACTTACAAAGGCAAGCCCGTAAAGGTTCAGGAGGTTAGTGAGGAATTGGGGGTTCGGTATGTTTTAGAAGGGAGCGTTAGAAAGAGTGGAGACAAGGTACGAATAACAGCCCAGTTGGTCGATGCTCTTTCAGGGCATCATTTATGGGCGGAAAAGTATGATCGAAAAATAGATGACATATTTGCCATTCAAGACGAGATCACCAAAAAAATCATCACGGCCATGCAGGTAAAGCTGACGGCGGGCGAGCAAGCCCGAGCTGTTGCAAAAGGCACAAATAACCTTGAGGCCTATCTGAAGTGCTTGCAGGCGAATGAGTATATGCACCAGATTAATCCAGAGAGTAATGCTTTAGGAAAGCGATTGGCAGAGGAAGCCATTGCTTTAGACCCAGAGTATGCTTGGGCATACTATGTTCTAGGTAGAGGCCACATGCTTGACGTGTGGGTTAAAGCTAGTAAATCACCAAAGGAGTCCATAGGGAAGGCCATAGGATTAGTGCAAAAGGCTATTGCCTTAGATGACACAAATGTTGATGCTCAGGGCCTTTTGGAATTCCTATATTCAATGACAAGGCAGTATGACAAGTCCATTGTTCAAGCGGAGAAG
>CBFDBW010000231.1:0-5085 GCA_965603145.1 uncultured Syntrophobacterales bacterium | reverse complement strand
TGTCCTTTGTGGTGAACGCTCTGCGAGGTAATAAATAGAAGGTTTAGCAATGATTTCTGAACTTAAGACGGATCTAGCTCGTCGCTGCGTGGAAAAGAGCGAGCTTGCAGATATTTATGAAAAGGTTGTCGCCGGGGACCGTCTTTCCAGAGAAGACGGCCTGCGGCTGTACCAGTCACATGATCTTCTCGCCATTGGATTTTTGGCCAACTTGGTGCGCGAGCGACTCCACGGCCAGAGAACTTACTGGGTCTACAATCAGCATATTAACTATAGCAACATCTGCATAAATGGCTGCAGGTTCTGCGCCTACAGTAGGCAGCAAGGCGAGGAGGGAGGTTTCCTCCTGACCGTGGACCAGGTTGCAACGAAAGTCAAGGAGCGGTTGCACGAGCCCATAAGGGAGATCCATGTGGTTGGGGGCTGCCATCCAGATCTCCCCTTTTCTTACTACTTGGACCTCGTCGGTGAGATCAAGAAAATGAGGCCTGAGTCTGTTATAAAGGCCTTTACAGCCGTAGAGGTGGCCCATCTGGCTCACCATGAACGGTTAAGCGTCTCTGAAGTTTTGCAGGCCCTTAAGGAGGCGGGAGTTCAAGCTCTGCCCGGTGGCGGTGCCGAGGTTTTCAGCAATCGGGTTCGGCAACTTCTCTGTCCGGAAAAGTTGAACAGCGATGACTGGCTTCAGGTGGCCAAGGAAGCTCACCTCATGGGGATGCGCTCCAATGCCACCCTTTTGTATGGGCATGTGGAGACCGCTGCTGAGCGAGTTGACCACATGCTGGCACTCAGAGAGGCGCAGGATGAAACCGGCGGTTTCATAACCTTCATCCCCCTCGCCTTTCAAACGGCTAACACAGGCTTATCCGGCGTGCAACCCAGGACCGGTTTTACCGATCTGAAAACAATAGCAGTGTCTCGTTTGCTTCTGGATAATTTTTCTCATATCAAAGCGTACTGGATTATGCTCGGGGTGAAGATGGCCCAAATCTCCCTTCATTTCGGCGCAGATGATCTGGATGGTACGGTCATGGAGGAGCGTATCGGTCACATGGCCGGTGCCCAGAGTGCCGAGGCCCTCACACCGTATGAATTACAAGGTCTGATTCGTGCCGCAGGACGGGAAGCGGTGGAAAGAGATACTTTCTTTAGATCAGTGAAGCCACAGGCTGACGCGGTAACTCAGCCGCAAAGGGCATAGAGCATGGAGCATAGAGTGAAGAAAGATAAATATGAGACTTAATCTCCTGAGGCACCCAAGGAATTGTAGGGGCGGGGTTGATCCCCGCCCGCGTAGAGTTTCGGATAGTTGATATGCTGGATTCTGTAGCCGAAAAAGCTTGGAACGGTGAAAGGCTGACCAAGGAAGAGGCCCTCACTCTTTGGGAAAGTGCGGATTTCTATACCCTAGCCACACTCGCCAACCACCGTCGCCTGACCTTGCATCCGGCACCGGTGGTGACCTACGTTAGTGACCGCAACATCAACTATACGAATATCTGTCTTTCCGGCTGTCGCTTCTGTGCCTTTTACCGACCTCCAGATTCAGAGGGTGGCTACGTGCTCAGCCACCAGGAACTTGCAGCCAAAATTGAAGAAACACTAGCCCTGGGAGGAACGCAGATCTTGCTGCAGGGAGGTCTGCATCCTGGATTGAGGCTGAGCTTCTATGAGGAGATGCTCCAATTCATCAAAGATCGCTTTCCCATTCATATCCACGGGCTTTCGCCACCCGAGATAATACATCTAGCGCGGACCGAGGGACTGGGGCTTGAAGCGGTTCTTAAAAGACTCCAACAAAGCGGGCTTGATTCCATTCCAGGTGGCGGTGCCGAGATCCTGGCGGATGAGATCCGCAGTGAAATTTCCCCTAACAAATGCAGTAGCGCTGAATGGTTGGAAGTCATGGAGTCGGCTCATGGGCTTGGCATGAAAACCACAGCGACCATGATGTTCGGACACATCGAGACCATTGGGCACCGTCTGGAACATCTTCTCAAACTGAGAGAGCTTCAGGACCGGACTGGAGGTTTTACCGCCTTCATCCCTTGGACTTTCCAACCGGACAATACCGCGCTAAAGACAAAACCAGCCACTGCAATGGATTACCTGAAAACGTTGGCCATGAGCCGGTTGGTTCTGGATAACATCAAAAACCTTCAGGTCTCTTGGGTCACTATGGGGTCGGGCGTGGCCCAGGTTGCCCTGCAATTTGGTGCGAATGACTTCGGTAGCACTATGATAGAGGAAAATGTGGTGGCGGCTGCCGGCGTGAGACACAGGCTGTCAGTTGAGGAGATTAGAAGAATCATAACCGATGCCGGATATGAAGCCAGGCAACGTAATATGAGCTATGAATTCATATGACAAAAAAGAATACCAATCTTCGTTCACCGCGTCACCCAGTCTCCGAGTCGCCGCATCGACCTGATTCCCGTCCTGTTCTGCACCGGGCCCGGCTGGTTGTCCCCATAATCCAGCCAGCCATAGAAGATGGCGCAGTGGTGGTGGCCGACGGTTTCATACTGGACGTAGGGCCATTTCAGCAGCTCCGCCGACAATGGCTTGAGGCTCCAGCGAGGGACCATGGTGAGACCGTCTTACTCCCCGCCCTGGTTAACGGTCATGCTCATCTGGATCTGAGCGGTCTGGCTGGGCAGGTTCAGGCGAAGGACAGCATGGCTGAGTGGATTCGCAGTCTGCTGACAGCTAGGGAGCGGCTCAGTCAGATCCAACGGGAACAGGCGCGGCTGCAAGCGCTGGCATCGCTACATGCTTTTGGAACGGGAATCGTTGGGGACATTGATTCCTCTGCCACTTTTACCGGAGAAGACAGTGATGGCACCGTAGTGGTGCGGACGTTTGTGGAACTGTTTGGTTTGCAGACCGAGAGTCTTGAGGCTGCCATGGATAGACTTCCCCATCCTGCTCGGAGGGCACTGGCAAACGGCCAAAAGAATGTGAGTCTGGCGGTCCATGCTCCCTATACAACCTCTGCCTCACTGCTCAGGGAAGCGAAAGATTGGACCCGTGAGCGAGCAAGGGTTGTTTCAATACACGCTGCCGAATCTAAGGAAGAGAGCCTCTTTCTCCGCACCGGCAAAGGCCCCCTTAGAGATCTCCTGGAAGAAGGCGGCATGGAACCTGGCAGGTGGCAGCCCCCTGGCTGTGGCGCGGTAACCTATTTGGAGCGGCTGGGTTTTCTCGATTCCCTTAGCCTTTGTGTCCATGTCGTTCAGGTGAGCGAAGAGGAGATTCAACTGCTGCAACGTTCCCGAGCGGGAGCCTGCCTCTGTCCGCGCAGCAATCTTTTTATCGGTAATGGTCTGCCGCCGGTGAGGCAGCTCTTGGATGCAGGAGTCCCCTGTGCTATTGGAACTGACAGTTTGGCCAGCAACGCTGACCTTAATCTTTTCAAGGAAATGACCGTACTGGTAGACCAGTGCGGCATTGGTCCTGATGTTGTCCTTGCCATGGCCACTTTTCATGGTGCCCGGAACCTGGGGCTGACATCACACTACGGCAGCCTAGAGAAAAGCAAACGATGGCTTGCCATCCGGGTCGCAGCCACGGATATCGAGTCCGCTGTTGCGGCCGGCTGCCAAGGAGCTTTGGAATGGCTGATCTAGAGGTCACTGAGAGGATTAGAGTTGGCAAGGTGAGTTTCATTAATACTTTGCCTATTTTCCACCCTCTGGAGAGTGGCGCGGTTCAACATGATTTCGATATTATCGATGGCACTCCTGCTGTGCTCAACGCTTTGCTTGCTTCTGACCACCTAGATCTGGGAGTGGTTTCATCCATAGAATATGCGCGCCATTTCGAAAAGTATCTATTGCTGCCAGATCTTTCCATAAGCTGTAAAAACGAGGTCTGCTCAGTTTTGTTGCTTTCCAGGGTACCGCTACAAAAACTGGAAGCCCAAGAGATTCTGCTGACGCCCAAGTCCCACACTTCCATAGCGTTGCTGAAATTACTGTTTGCCCGCAGGTTTACCGTGACACCACGGTACCGGGTAACAGATTATCATGCTTGCGGTTCACGGTGGCCGGCCGGTGCCCAGGCGGTTCTGGCCATCGGTGACGATGCCCTGCAATTACGCCAGAATCCGGAAGTCGCAATGGCGCTGGATTTGGGCGCTGCCTGGCACGAGTGGACCGGACATCCCTTTGTGTTTGCGGTCTGGGCCTTACGTCGTGAAACACTGGCCCGGAGAGACGGGCTGGTACATCAAGCGCACGCAACACTGCTAGCAGCAAAAGAGTACGGGCTTGGCCATCTGGAAGAGATAGCTGCGGCGGTAGACCAGTGCTCCTGGTTTTCCCGACAAGAATGTGTGCAATACTTGCAGACCATAGAATACGATCTGGATGGTGACAAACAGAAAGGGTTGAGACTTTTTTTCAACATGCTTTACGAGATGGGGGAGTTGAGCCGAAGGGTACCGCTCAACTTTTTGCCAGATGCAGATGACGGTAAGCAGTGAACGGTAAATGGTAAACGGTAAAGAATTTTGAGGACACGCTAGACCGTTTACCGTTTACGGTTCACCTTTCACCAGGCTGCAACGGACCACGGACAACCGACAACGGACACCGTAGGTTGAGACCATGCTGAACAAGCTAAAGCTGATATTAACAATGATCAAAATAGAACACACGGTGTTTGCCCTCCCCTTTGCCTTTATGGGTGCATTGCTGGCTGCCAGGGGATGGCCCAACAGTGGACAGGTTTTTTGGATTCTCGTTGCCATGGTGGGCATCCGCAGTGCAGCCATGGCCTTCAATAGACTGGTAGATGCAAAGATAGATGCTGCCAACCACAGAACTCGTAACCGGGAAATCCCTCGGGGTGTGCTCAAGAAAAGCGAGGTTTGGGTCTTTGTTGCGGCCTCTGCCGTTGTATTTGTGCTCGCTGCCTATGAACTCAATCGTCTTTGTTTTATTCTTTCCCCCGTGGCCTTGGCAGTCACCTTCTTTTATTCTTTTACCAAGCGGTTCACCTGGCTGAGTCATCTAATCCTGGGTGGCGCCATCGGGCTTGCCCCCATAGGGGGATGGGTGGCCGTTGCTGGTAGTTTCCACC
>CBFDBW010000230.1:0-5117 GCA_965603145.1 uncultured Syntrophobacterales bacterium | reverse complement strand
TGGAAAAGACCACAGAATTGGGAGGACTGCTGCGCAATCTGCACAAACTGGCACCCTCCAACGTGGATGCAGAAGAGTTGCTAGCCAAACAGGTAGCGGCGGTCAGTAACCACGAAAACATTAGTATTCTAACCTCCACCACCATTAAGGAGATAAAGGGGTACATCGGCCACTACGATGTTACCGTTTCAACCAATGGTGTTGAGCAAGAATTTGGCGTTGGTGTAATCATCATCGCAACCGGTGCCAAAGTGTTCAAGCCGGAAGGGCTATTTAATTACGACGGTAAGCGGGTGATCACCCAGTTTGATTTGGAAGCATTCTTTAGAACTAAGAAATTCAAAGCCGATAACGTGGTCATGATCCAGTGCGTTGGCGCCCGCAATGAGGAACGCAAGTACTGCTCCCGCATCTGCTGCATGACCGCCATCAAAAACGCTATTGCCATCAAGGAGCAGAATCCTGAAACCAGCGTGCACATTCTCTACCGCGACATCCAGGCTTATGGCACTGAAAACGAGGCTCTGTACCAGCGTTCCAAGCAGCTGGGGGTGCGCTACATCAAGTACGACCAGGAAAAACCGCCTGAGGTTCAGGACAACACAGTCAACGTGTATCATCACCTACTAGGGCGCGACCTGGAACTGGAGCAAGATCTGGTGGTCCTCTCCACCCCGCTTATTGCCGGTGAGGACAACGAATCCTTGTCCAAGCTCCTGCGCGTTACCCTGGACGAAAACAAGTTTTTTCTGGAAGGTCACGTCAAGTTGAAGCCGTTGGACTTTGCCACTGATGGTGTCTACCTCTGCGGTAATGCCCACTATCCCGCCACGATCCGCGAGGCAATCTCCCAGGCACTCGGGGCCGCTTCACGCGCCTCAATCCCCCTGGCCAAAGGAGTAATGACCATAGAACCAATTGTCTCCGTGTTGGCCGACGAGGATGCTTGCAGAGGCTGTGGGCTCTGTGTTGCTCTTTGTCCTTACGGCGCTTTGGAAATCGCTCAGACAGATAAGGGTCGGAAGGTGCGGGTAATCCCTGTGGCCTGCAAGGGCTGCGGTATATGTGCTGCCACCTGCTACGTGCACGCACTGAGCATAAATTCTTACACCGACCAGCAGGTAGAGGAACAGATTAGAGCCTTTCTTAGTGGGTAAGTAGCGGAGATAATCATCTTCTCCTCTCCCCTTGAGGGGAGAGAGATAGGTAGTCTGTAGTTGAGTGACTTGAATTTGTTTCGTGCTTGGTGCTTCGGATTTCGAATTTGATCTTTTTGAAGGAGGTGACTCTCTTGTCAGATTTCACTCCCCGGATCCTGGTTTTCTGCTGTACCTGGTGAGGGTACGCAGCGGCTGATTTCGCTGGAGTTTCCAGGATTCAATATACGACGGATATTCGCATCATCCGAGTCATGTGTACAGGCCGGGTTGACCCCACTATGATTGCCGAGGCTTTCACAAATGACGCGGATGGAGTCATGGTGGTCGGCTGTCACTTCGGCGACTGTCACTACATCACCGGCAATGTCCAGGGCAAGATCAAGGTTGAACTCGCAGCAAAAGTTTTGACCTCTGTGGGTCTCAGTCCCAAACGCGTTTCCTTTGATCAGTGTTCCTCCGCCGAGGGTGAACGGTTTGTCAAGCTGGTTACCGATTTTAACCAGGGTATTCGGGAGCTGGGTCGCCTGGGCACTGGGGATGGTCTGGAGCTTCCGGAACTCAAGGAAAAGCTAACGATAGCTAAGACTGTCCTCGCCAAGGAAAAGCTGCGTTGGGTGGTTGGAAAGTTCACCGTGTTCGCCACGGAAGGTAACAAGTACGGTGAAGTTTTTACCGAACATGAAATGTGGCGCACCTTGGACACCATTGTAATGGATGAGGTGGCCACCCACGAGATTTTGCGGGAACTAGGGCAAGAAGCTTTTGCGGTCAAGGACCTTGCCGCCCGGCTGAAACTGCCTCCTCCTCATGTTCTCAGGTATGTCCTGGCCCTGCAGCGGCGGGGGCTGGTGGACCTGGATGGTGTGGAAGGTAATTCCCCGCGCTACAAGGTAGTAGAGCCCACGGCACAGGTCGCTTAATCCGGCAGTACAGATTATCGAGTTTTTTCAATTCTGGAGCTATTTGGCAAAAATTCGAAATTCGAAATTAAGACTTCTAGGTATCAGTTGATTTCCATTGTTGGAGGACTGAAAGGTGTCAAAGAAAAGGGTAATTGTTTTTGGGGGTGATCCTGCTGGGGTGGCGGCAGCATTGCAGCAAGCCGAGGCCGGTATGCAGGTAACACTGGTGGAACCTTCACCTAGTTTGGGAGGTGAGTGTTTGCCGCAGACCAGGATCATTGATGGTGACTCCCCATACATAAGATCAGATTTGGAGGCGTTGAGAAATCACCCTAATATTCAGGTGATTACCAATGCGGAGGTGGTCAAGACCGAGTCCGCAGATGGTCAGTACCGTTTCCGGATCAAGCAGTCCACCCCCAGGGTTGATATGGAGAAATGCAACGACTGCAAGGAATGCATTCGGGTCTGCCCCATTCACATGTACGATGATTTTAACGAAGGCATAGGCTTTCGCACCGCCATAGACTATTTCAATCCTGAGACGGCCAAGGTGGGTGAATACAACCTCTTCAAAGAAGATATGCCCATTTGCCAGGCCACCTGTCCGGCAAATTTGAACATTCGCTCTTACGCCGGACTCATTGCCGATGGTAAATATGCCGAATCCCTGGCGGTAATCCGGGAGCGCTTACCGTTTGCGCTCTCAATCGGCCGGGTTTGTCCCCACCCCTGTGAGACAGCCTGCAACCGTGGTCATGTTGACGAGCCCATCGCCATCTGTGCTTTGAAGCGTTATGTGGCGGATTTCGAAATGCACAACAACGTTGAGCCCCCGGTTGAGATCCCCGATCAATTCCAGCCTGAAAAGGTTGCCATTATCGGGGCTGGGCCGGCAGGGCTTTCCTGCGCTTATTTCTTGGCCAAGGCAGGGTACCATTCTGTCGTTTTTGAAGCCATGCCGGAGCCGGGCGGCATGTTTCGTTACGGGATTCCCGAATACCGTCTGCCCACCAAAACACTTATGCATGAGATTAACTGGATTCTAGCCCACGGGGTGGAGCTACGTTGCGACACTCGCATTGGCAAGGATGTCTCATTTGAAGAGCTGCAAAGGGACTACGGTGCTGTATTTATTGGGGTGGGCGCCTGGACAGGTATGACCCTGCGTATACCCGGCGAGGACATGGAGGGAGTCGTAGACGGCGTCCGCTTTCTCCGCGACGTCAACATGGGCAAGAAGATTGACATGCAAGGAAGGGTCATCATCATCGGCGGCGGCAACGTGGCCATGGATGCCGCCAGGGTGAGTTGGCGGGAAGGGTTCGAAGAAGTTCATGTCGTCTACCGACGTACCCGAAAAGAGATGCCGGCGAGCCCATGGGAAATCGACGCCGCCGAAGACGAGGGCGTCCGATTTCAATTTTTGGTGGCCCCGGTGGAAGTCATCGGGGAGAAGGGCCGGATGACCGGTTTGAAGTGTTTGAAGATGGAGCTGGGTGAACCTGACGCCAGCGGCAGGCGCAGACCCGTGCCCATCGAGGGATCGGAGTTTGTCATCGAGGCGGAAAACCTGATCCCTGCTATTGGTCAGCGGCCCGATATCAAATTTGTGCCGGATGGCAGCGAGCTTGAAATTACCCGCTGGAACACCTTTGCTGTAGACCAAGAAACTTTCCAGACCAATGTCCCCGGAATCTTCTCTGCCGGAGACGTGGAAACAGGTCCGGATATTGCCATTCGCGCCTGCGCCAATGGTCGCAAAGCGGCCGCAGGTATCGTTCTCCACATTGAGGCCAAAAGGAGAGAAGCAGCGTAGGTAGTCGATGAGTCAAATCGTGAGATCTCTCAAAAGCGTTTGTTTTACGAATCCACGAATTGACCAATTGACTATTTGACAAAATACGAAGGAAAGGCTTTTGTAATGTACGAAAAAAAGGGACGCTTCATCGTTGAATTCCAGGACATTCCCGCTGAGCGTGAACACCAGATTGAGATTGAGGTTGACGAACGCAGGGGTAATTACGACGAGGTCGAACTGGGCTTCGATGAAGAACGGGCGTTGAGGGAGGCCAAACGTTGTCTGAGCTGCAGGCGGTGCTTAGGCTGTGCCTTGTGTTGGGCCGAGTGCAAACCTGAGGCCATTATCTTCGAAATGGAAGATCAGTACTACGATGTTGAAGCCGACGCTGTTATCATCTCATCAGGGGTGGAACGGCCCTATGATCGCATTGATTCCAGCTTTGGATTGGGGCAGCATCTAAACGTCATCACCGACTTGCAGCTGGCAAGAATGCTGAGCGAGACCGGTCCCAGCAAAGGGCTGGTCATCCGTCCATATGATGGTGAGATTTCCTCGAGCATTGCCTTTGTTCAGAGCTATGAATCGGCCTCCCCTCCGATGCACACGTCAGCACTGTGCTTTGCAATCAACGAGGCAATTTTAGTACGGGGCAAACTGGCTGAGGCAAAAATAGAAGTATTTGCCAGTAACTTGAAGGATTTTCGCCAGGAACAAGATTCCGCCCTCAAGGAATTGGAACGAATAGAAATCAGTGATGCTAGAGTGAACAATGTGGCAGCTGTCGAGAATCAGAATCTAGAGCTAACAATATCGAGTAATGGCAGTGAAACCTCGAAAGTCTTCGATATGATTGTTCTAATTACTCAGCCGCAACTGTCAAATGAGGTAAAGCAAATGAGCAAAGACCTGGATCTAAGCCTGAACTACGCCAGTTTCCTGGCAGAGGGCGAAGGCTCGGTTCTTCTCACCACTGATAACGAGACCGTTAAACTCGCTGCAAAGAGCTAGCACGGGCAATAATAAAAAAAACTCCTGGTGTTCTTTACCAGGAGCTTTTTTTTCTCCACGATCAATCGTTGTTAGGCAGCTTAAGGTGAGGAAATGGATGGCTAGGTCATTATGCTGCGCGCAAGTGCGCTACGCTGTCATTAGGGCTGCGGCCGTCATTTGTAGTCATTTGCCTTCGGCGTCATTCATGGTCACTCCTCAGTGACAACAAATGACAGCGAAGCGTAATGACCCAATGACAAG
>CBFDBW010000229.1:0-5139 GCA_965603145.1 uncultured Syntrophobacterales bacterium | reverse complement strand
GGCTGATTGAAAGCGAAGGCACAGATTGCCCCGGCTGTGGCCGGACCGATTCCCGGGAACCTCTGCAGCGTCTCTACGGAGTTAGGAAGCACACCACCATACTCAGTTACCACCAGTCGACAGATTTTGTGCAAAGCGATTGCCCTGCGGTTATAGCCCAGTCCCTGCCAAACTTTCAATATCTCTTGAAGTGGGGCTTTGTTGACCGAATCAAAATCTGGAAACGTCAAAATGAACTGCTCATACTTTGTGATAACCCGCCCCACTTGAGTCTGCTGCAACATGATCTCTGAAACAAGGATGTGGTAGGGATCGCGGCTGACTCGCCATGGCATCTCACGGCGGTGATCAGCGTAATACTGGTAAATAGTCTGTCTGAAACTATCTATCGATTTGGGCATGAGTGTTTTGGTTCGCAGTATGCTCGCGAGACAACACAACAACGTATAAGGGGAGGGGGTAATCCCCTCCCCATTAGCGCTCGCTATGACATAATGAGCGGGCGGGGATAAACCCCGCCCCTACATTTATTTTGCCGCTATGAATGATATTATTTCAAAAGAAAAAAGGGGGCATACCTCGAATACTTGCCCGCTCCTGTCTCTTGGCTACGTTTCAATCATAACCCGTTTCAGCATCTCTTGCCGGTGAATCTTCATGAGTTCGTTTCGGGTAATGACCCCTAGGAGCCGACGAAAACCATCATCACTCGCCACTACCGGAAGCTCTTCCATGTCAATGTAGCTGAACTTGTTCAGGGAAGAAGCCAATGTCTCATCTGGGGTAACGTACACCACATCGGTATTGGCCAGATCTTTAGCATACACCAGCCCGTTGAGCTGATCGTCGTAAATGAACTCTTTGAGGTCCTGAAAAGATATAACTCCCAACAGGTTGTCATCCTCGTCCGTGGTGTAGAGATAATTGCCCCGCCCTTCGAGGAAAAGCTGCATTACCTCATTGTATGGCAGGGTTCCGGGTATTTTAGACACCTGGTGATCCATGACATCACGTGCGGTGAGGCTGGTCAGAATCCCCATCTCCCGACCGGCCGAAATGTCGATGCCGCGATCAATCAGAACTTGGGTGTAAATGGAGTGATGCATGAGTCTGCGATGAACCATGGTGGCGATAACACAGGAAGTCATCAGTGGGAGGATGACCGAGTAGCTGTTTGTGAGCTCAAAGCCCATCATGATTGCGGCCATGGGCGCCTGGATAGCAGCGCCTAATACTGCACCCATGCCAACCAGGGCATAGCCACCGGCCGAAGAGACAATCCCCGGTGCAACACCATGGAATACATTTCCTAAAACACCCCCCAGCGTAGCCCCCATAAAGAGGCAGGGATAGAGGATACCTCCAGAGCCACCTGAGCCCAGGGTAAAAGAGGTACCAATAATCTTGAGTGCCAACAGGGCCACCATGGTCTGCCAGATGAAATCACCCTGAATCGCCTGGGTGATTGGCGTATAGGAAGCGCCGAGAATCTGCGGATAAAAAAAGCCTATGATTCCCACGGCTAGGCCGCCCAGTATGGGCTGCCAATGGGTCTTGACAGGAGCGTAACGCTCGAAAAGCTTTTCCATCCCGTGCAAAGACTTGGTAAAGCAGACCGACGTCACACCTGCGGCAACGCCAAGCACTGCATAGAATAAAATCTCCCAGTGACTGAACAGCATGTAAGGCGGTAGCTTCAAAGCCGCACCATGCACCAACCAGGCCCGGCTAACGGCAGTGGCCACTACTGATGAGATGACGATAGGGCTAAAGCTGTGTAGGTTGAATTCGCCAAGAACCACCTCTAGGGAAAAAAGCACTCCGGCTATGGGAGCATTGAATATAGCGGCAAGGCCGGCCGCAGCCCCACAACCCACCAACACTCTCATCCTCTCTCCGGAAACTTTGAAAAACTGGCCCACCGCAGAACCAATGGAGGCGCCGATCTGAATGATGGGTCCTTCTTTTCCGGCAGAGCCGCCCGAACCCAAGGTAATGGCCGAGGCCAACATGCGGGTTGAGAAGGTGCGCACCTTGATGATGCCGCCTTTCAAAGCCACAGCTTGCATGGTGGCCGGCACACCGTCACTCTTGGCCTCCTCTGGAAAGAAATAGATGAGCGGAGCTAGAAAAATTGCTCCAAAGGCTGGAATCAAGATAACAAGCCACTTGGGGTTACCAACCAGATCAGGGATGATATCAAAAAAGAAATGCCACCCGGTTTCGACCATCCATTCAAAACCGATGCTCCCCAGACCTCCCAGAAAGCCCACTATCACGGCCACGATTATTAAAAAAGTCTGATCGCTCAGTTGATAGCGGCGAAAGAATCCGAGCAAGCGATTTCTAAAGGAGCGAACGATATCGTCTTTGCCAGAGTGTTTCATCAACAGTCAATCCTCGTCTCACTAGCAATTTCGCAGAGGGAGTCTGTGCAGCAGCTAACTTGATATCCCAGTTCCTGGAACACGATGGGGATAGACCTCATCTTTCACCAGACGCTTTAGCTTCTCAGAAAGGAGATTATCTTTGGCCCTGGCAATGACCTCTAATGCGCCAGGGATGTCTTTCGCTGCCATAAGGTCATCGAAGTTCTCCTGGATTTTGAGGAAGCGGACCAAATGGTAGAGAATGTTGATGAACAGATCTTTATCCTTGCGCGGAGCCATGGCCACGAAGATCAGGTGCACCGGCTTGCCATCCAGTGATTCGAAGGCCACCACTTCCTGCGACCTCGCCATGATTAGCAAAGGACGCCGGGCTTCGTCGGTAAAGACATGAGGAATAGCAATTCCACCGCCGACTGCGGTGGTGGCCAGTTGCTCCCGTTCAGTCAGTTCGTCGAGAGCTTTCATCTTATTGCGCAAGTAGCCATCCGTGACAACCCTCTCAAGGATCTCTTGTAGACAGGCAAGACGCTCTCGACCCTGGATATCCAGGATTACATGTTTTTGATCCAGAAATTGTGCAAGCTGCATTGTCTTCTCCTTCCTATCAAAGTGGCTGCAAATTATGTCCACAGACCACTTTAGCAAGGATGGTGCCACAAAGAGCAAAAACCTCATGAAACATTTTATCTAATCATAACAAATATTTACATAAATAGCCTCCGAGTAGTTGAGCCGCGCGCAAGCAGCTGTCTGCAAATTCTGCAGCAATCCTCCTTTTTCATCCTGGAAAAACCGCCTCTAACCCCATCTTTCCCAATAATCTCAAGATAGTCCAGCGCCTGCAAAGTTTGCAGTAACCTTTATCAAAGGTCAAGGAATTGAGGAATCAATCAAGCCAGAAGCCTGCCGATCCATTATATATCAAGTAAATAGGAATTATTCAATTCCCCAATGCTAGGGCATGGGGCTATGCCGTTGGAGGTTGGAGTAGCGCTTCGCTTGAGGTTGGAGGCAGTGGGAAAATTGCGGATTTGTCCTTCGGACTCCCACCCTGCGGGCAGGTTCCCGGTTTGAGAAGGCATAGAGCATGGGGCTAAGTCACATTCCCACGGAGGCGGGAATCCAGAATAAGCTAAAATAGTAGGTCGGATCGTTCTTGCGTCAGTCCCGCTTTAGCGGGATTGATCCGACAAACAGATGTGGCTTCTATTCATTGTCGGATGAACCTGCGCTGCAGAACCATCCGACCTACGACTAAATTTAGTACCTATTTAAGCTGGAATTTTTTGAGCTTATAATAAAGATCCCGCTCGCTTATTCCCAGAATCTGGGCGGTGCGTTTTCGGTGCCCACCTGTGTGCTCTAGGGTTTGTCTAATCATTTCCTTTTCCACCTCCACCAGAGACAGGCCTACAGAAATCCCGGATACTTCTGGCAAAGGAGGCTTCCTTTGTAGACTCTCGGGCAGCGAGTCTAGCCCAATAGCCGAACCTCGTGCCAGGATCACCGCTCGCTCAACACAATTTCTCAATTCCCTGATGTTACCAGGCCAACTGTAATCAGCAAATCTGGCTTCCACCTCAGGGGCAAATTCGAGGTCAGGCCTGTGATACTTGGCCCCAAAAGTGTCCAGAAAATGCTGCGTCAGCAGTTGAATGTCCTCGCGCCGCTCCCGTAAGGACGGCACGATCATCCGCACCACATTGAGGCGGTAAAAAAGATCTTCCCGGAATCGCCCCCCCTTTACCTGGTCTTGCAAACTCTTGTTGGTGGCGGCGATGACCCTAACATTTACCTCAATTTCTCGCGTGCCGCCAACTCTGCGAAATCGACCCCCTTCCAGAATGCGCAACAATGTCACCTGGGCTTCTAGATCCATTTCGGCAATTTCATCCAAGAACAGGGTGCCACAGTGCGCCAACTCAAATCGCCCTTGCTTTTGTTGCGAGGCCCCGGTAAAGGCGCCTTTCTCGTGTCCGAAAAGCTCACTGCCGATCAGTTCCCTGGGCAATGCCCCGCAGTTCACCGAGATGAAAGGTTCTTGGCCCCTGCCGCTCTTCCGGTGCATGGCCTGGGCCACTAATTCCTTGCCGGTCCCGCTCTCCCCCTCTATGAGAATGGTGACATCTGTGGGCGCTAGTTGATCTATCATCTCCAGAATAGTCAAAAGCTTTTCGCTGCGGCCAATGATCTGACTGTACTCTTGCTCCGCGCGCAGCTCTTCTCTGAGTCGACGATTTTCTTCTTCCAACTCCTGAGCGTACAGGATGTTGTGCACATAGGAGCGGAATCGCTTCACATTGATAGGTTTGGTCAGATAGTCATAGGCTCCTTCCTTGAGCGCCTTCACTGCCGTCTCAATCGTGCCGTGGGCGGTAATAATCACCACTTCGGTCTGGGGCCATTGTCGGTTTATCTCTTGGAGGACCTGGATGCCATCCATCTCCTCCATGACAAGGTCCACCAATACCAGGTCAAAGGGAGCCGATTCGAGAAGTTCTAGGGCGGCCTCGCCGCTTGGGGCTTGTTCTATCTCGTAGCCCTGGTCCTCGAGGGCCTCCGCAAGACCCTGGCGTATATTGGGCTCGTCATCCACTATGAGAATCCTCGGCTTTCGCGTCTCCATTGTCTGCAACCTCAAATGAGCGATAACGCTCAATTGAAAGTTATTGGTTATTCGTTAATGGGAAAACATAAACCGCTATTCTGTACCTCTATGAATAGTGAGATATACTCCTGATTACCTTTA
>CBFDBW010000228.1:0-5146 GCA_965603145.1 uncultured Syntrophobacterales bacterium | reverse complement strand
CGCCACTCCCGCCGGAACCGCCACCACCGCCGGAACCACCACTCCCGCCGGAACCGCTACCACCATGGCCACCGGAGCCCTGGGAAGTTCCTGCCGACATGGCACCCTTCGCCTTCCCGAGCCCCATGCCTTTGCTGCCTGAGCCAACCATGGCCATGCCATGCTTTGTGGCACCTGCGTTCTTCATATTACGCGAGGTGGCTTCGCTGAGTTCTCTGCTTCTCTCCCGCGTGCGCTCTCTGACCATGAGCCCTTCCTCCTGGTCGGTCTCCTGGCCCAGTCTTTCTCTGGTTCTCTCTCTCTCCCGGGTGCGTTCCGGTTCGGTGGAATCCTGCTGGGAGAAGTCTCGATCCCTGTCACGGTCTCTGTCACGCGTCCGGTCCTGCACGTTGAGGCTGTCCGGAGTGGTTGTCTGGCTCCCTAGATGTTCAGGCTCCAGTCCCAGTTCCTGAGCGATCTGCCCCCAGCCCATGCCGGCTCTTTGCATGCCGGTGACATCCTCCGTCCTGACGCCCGCAACCCGGGCAAGGTTTTGCGCCATATTCTGATTTGCCTTGTTGTAATTATTGCGGGCCCGTTCCATGGCCCGGGTATTGTTCTGATCTTCTGCTTGCTTCATAGCCATGGTCGCTTCCTGGACCCTGTTGTGTGCCGCTTCCAGTTCAGGGACGGCAGATGCATCCCCCTGCGCCTGTGCTATGTTCCCGGCAGAAAGCATGATGGTCAAGCTGAAAAGAAGTGGTGCACATAACTCCAACGCTCGTCTCATAAGTGCTGCGGTTTTCATAATAAGCTCCTCTTACTCCGTTAGGTCGGTTTGTTGGCCCATCCATTTACCCGGATATACGAGGTTGCAGCCAATAAGGTCACAAAAAAAGAAAATCGGAAGCGCGTGTGAACTATTTTTTTGTGGTGATGAAGGTGGTGGAATCGTCCAGCAAGTACACCTTGCTGCCTGTTTTTATTCTTTCTTTACGGCCTATTCCCCGGGCCCCGATCCTAGAGGGTTTTAACCGTGGAAATTCCTGCAGGAGGTAGTCTCTGACTGCCGTAGCCCTGGCCGCCGCCAATGATGGATCACCATTTTTATAGCAGACTATCTCCAGCCAAACCTGATCGTTGATACTCAGGATGGTGCCGAGCACCTGAAGAGAAGGCTTGCCCTGGGAGAGCAATTTGGCTGACCCCAAGGGGAAAGGAATGTGCTCCAGGGTGACCCGGCGGTAGCCTACGGTAAAATTGCGATAGCTGAACTTGCCCAGTTGATTCAGATGGTCAACAGCTCTAAGAGCCCACTTCCCCTCCGGATAGTATTCCAGATATTGTTTCCAGGCCTTGGTTTCCTCTTTTGGTCGACCTAGTTCCGTGAGAGCCAGTGCCCTGTTGTAGAGCGCTTCGGGGTTGTAGGGGTCCCGCAATAGTACCAAATCGTAGTTGTCCAAGGCCTCTTGCCATTCACCGCTGTCCAGAAAGGTATGTGCCAGATAGAGACGCGCCGGCACATGTTTGGGGTCTATGGCAAGCGTTTTGAGATAGCTGTTCCTTTCGCTTTCAAAATCCCTAATCGCCCAGTGTGCCACTCCCAGCCAAAAGTGATAGTCTGCTTTTTGAGGTTCACCCTGAACAGCCTGATTTAGATGGGTGAGGGCCTCCTCTGGCCTTTCCAGGGCGAGATAAAACCGGCCCAGGTAATACTGAGCTTCAGCATTTTTCGGCTCTTCCTGGACGATACTTTTAAAAGTGACTATACCATCTTGATATTGTTCGTTCTTTAGGAGTCGCTCACCCTTCAGTGCAGTGCAACCGAAGAGCGACAGCATCAGGATGAAGAGCACTATCCACCTTTTCGCGTCCATATGTCTTTTCCGTTTTAAAGTAAGAGAGTCCCGCTACATTTCCTTTGCCCTGTTCAAGAAACAAGAAAAACATGAAATTCGCCTTAATAAAGTGACTAATCCCTTCTCCCCGACCGCCCTGCTGCTGGGCCGTGTCGAAGATCACGTGGAGTGAATCCGAGATCCGCCATAAAATCCGCGAATGATCGGTTCATCTCTAGGGCCTCTCGCGCTGCACTGGCGATCTCATCATCAGATATCTGTCGCCTTTTTGCTGTGGCCACAACTCTGGCAAGGTAATCCCATGAGGGGGTCAGGCTGTTGCGTCGTAGCCCAGTAAAAAGGATTTCCTCGGTCAAGGACTCATCAAACCTGATTTGTTTGAGAAGTGCCATACTCTCGGTTGCTCTGGCCAGCATTGATAGATCCTCTGTTGATGCTCCCTGGATGAACCTGGCCAACTCCTCCCGGGAGACCCCCGCATCAAGACTGCCGACCATGCGGTTCAAATCTTGGTGGGAGATTTCTTGATCCTTGGCTGCTTTTGTCCTTGCCAAGACTGTTTTGACGAAGCGGTAGTTGTCTATCTTCTGTTCCAGCGCAGCTGCTATGGAGCTCGCTGGTATTCGTTTGGCTAGGCCCTCTTCAATCTTTCCCGTAAAGGGATCAATGGGCAGGTTCTCTGTCTGGACCGTCTGAAGAAAGTTGACCAACCGCACCACGCCATCGTCCTCGAGGCGGTGATCCACAGCCAGCATCAACAGTCGGTTCAGAGAGGTTTCGGGTACTCCTGCCTCACGTGCCGCCCTGATCGAGGCAGTGACACCCCAATCCGCTGGTTGCCCTTGCACATAAGAAAAGGAAACCATCGAAGCAACCAAGAAGGCGGCTAAAAAAAGAGTGAAGCTATATCTAAATATTTGCTGGTTCATCTCTGTTCACGAACAATACGGAGTTTCTGTTTCCAAAGCCGTCACTCTGATAGAATGGGGAACTCTGGTCGGCAACCACCACCTTACCGTCCACCAGGAAGGCATACTCGTGGCGGCCCGCGGGCAGACGGAGTTCGAGCACCCAAGTGTTCCGATTCCCAAGCTGGTGCATCTTGTGGCTGGCAGGGTTCCACTGATTGAAGGAGCCGACAACACTCACCAACTCAGCTCGCGGGTAGCTCAGGGTAAAGGTCACTGGAATCAGCTCCTCGTGGCCTGTGCCACCTCGATCTTCTTGCCCAGGACCGAACTGAATAGCAAGGGCCAGCCCCAGAACGAGAACCATGGCAGCGGGAACAAGCTTGAGGGGCTGGAAGGTGACCGTGCGAGGTCTGAGGGCCCAGCGGTAGACCCGCAGCCACCCCGGGACGATTTTAGGCTCTAGTGAACTGAGGATGGATTCAGTCAGCCCAGCCGGTGCTTCCTTTTCTGGCATACTGTGAATCAACCGTTTCAGGGCGAGGAGTTCCTGATTCTCATTGTTTTCGCCGAGAGTATTTTCAAACTTTGCGGATGGGCCCTGAGCGAGTTGCTCAAATGGATCTTTTTTGCGGTCCATGGATCCCTCCTTTATAGTTTTCTCGTAACATTTCCAACCCTCTATGCACGCGCATTTTGGCCGCGCTAAGCGAAAGACTCAGGGCTTCGGCAATGTCACGCATGGAACATTCATCGTGGTAGCGGAGAATCAAGGCCTCTCGGTAGATGAGGGGAAGCTCATTGAGCGCTTTCTCCAAACGGACGAACTCCAGGCTTGCGCACATACTGTCATGTTGGTCGCCGGGATAGTTGCAACCGGAGATTGATTCGGGGTCCAGCGTGGATCCTGTTTTAAGATCCCGGGTGTTTTTTCTGGCGAAGTCTCTAGCAAGGTTCAGGCCGATGGAATAAAGCCAGGGGAAGAATCTCTTGCCCGGGTGAAAGCGTTCCAACTTCTGGTAAGCCCTGATGAAGGTATCCTGGGTCAAGTCGGCCGCAGTGTCGGGAGAGCCCGCCATTCGGCACATGAGGTTGAAGATGGGTTTCTGGTAGCGCTCTACCAGGGGACCAAAGGCGTTCACCTCTCCCCGTAAGACCCGATCAATACAGCTCTGTTCGTCGTTGCCATCCATGCAGAAAATCAACTGCTGGTTACTGGTGTTGCCGTGTGCGGCCCCTTGGCATTACTTTACCTGGCTATTCAACGGTAATGCTCTCGAGCCACCCGGCTGGAAGCCTGTCCTTGAGGGAGAGAAGTTTACCACATTATATATACGTGGCAATGTGTCTTTTGGTCACAATATTTTTTGGATCCAGTGTTATGCGGCTTGGTCTTTGGGTTACTTTGTGTTTGTCAGCAGAAGGATGCTCATCCTTCGTGGTATCTCCCTTGCTACAGCTATGACTCCAAAGTTGTGATCTCTAGAACAGAGAATCAGACATGCCTGCAAAAACGTTGTGACCAAAACATCAACGACCACGTATATGATATAGCTCATCCGATTCAAAATGTGAAACGAACGATCCGGATGTGCTGATTTGTTAGGTCCAATCAAATCTATTTGCCATAGAGCAGAAAGGAGGGAGAAATCACAAGCAAAGCTGTTGGTTAATTCTGGCTGGTCTAATCTAATGCGAAAAATAAGAGACGGGGGTTGTATGTATGAAACTATCACGCATGAGTTTGGTTCTTGGTTGCGTTCTCGCTGTTACACTGTGTTGGCTTCTCTATCCTGCTGCCGCGCTCAGCGCTGAAATTCCGATTCAGATCGATGTTGCGCCGAACGTCCTAAACATACAGAGTGAAGGCGCAATTGTCACGGTTCATACGGATATTGCCTACAGTGCAGTGGATGGAGCGAGCGTATATCTCAACGGTGTTGCAATCCAATGGTGGAAGGCAGATGCACGGGGCAACTTTGTTGCCAAGTTCGTGATGGATGAGATAAAGACCTTAGACGGGTTAATAATAGACGGCTACAATGTGCTCGTGTTGAATGGATACACCACTGATGGTGACACATTCATAGGTGAGCAGGAGATCAAGGTCATCGACATTACCCCAAGAGGGAGTTAATACTCAACGCGTCAATTCAGCTGAATACCCTCGGAAAGGCAGGGAGGAGTACACCCTGCCTTTCCTTTTCTACTCGCTATAAGGTTTAGCGTCTTTGTCACAGTCTGCTAGAAGATGTAAACTGCAAGCTGCCCTCTCACGCTGTGCTTTGCGCCTTGAGCCTTATTGAACTCGAAATGGCGCGCTATCAGGTCCCAGTTTGATCCCTTCTATCAGCAAGGTAATTTCCACATCATTTCCCACAGCTCCGCCTTGTCCCTCCC
>CBFDBW010000227.1:0-5146 GCA_965603145.1 uncultured Syntrophobacterales bacterium | reverse complement strand
ATACGGTCTCTCAGGATTACTAGAATCTGAAACCAAGTTTCAATAGCATGGTAAAGCCATCGAGTTCAACCTTTTCATCCTCGAATTTTGCTTTCTCTATAAACAGGTATTTTCCTTCCAGCCCGATGAAGCCAGAGGGTCGGAGATACCAATGGAAGCCCATCAACACGTGGCCTCCGAGAACAGTGTCCTCGCCGTGAATAATAACGTTATTTATTTCGCCGTCAAAATTCATAGGATACACTCCGATACCCCCTCCCCCCAAAAGGCGAACCTTTTCTACAGGATAGACACCTATAGCTGTCAGGGTGAAGGGCCATCCCTGGAACTCGTCCCCCTGATGATCATCATGAATATAGCCTGCGCCAGCTTCCAGAACAAAGTTTGGATGAAAGTATCGTCCATATGAAAGCTCTCCAATGAAGGCCTCATCGAGTTGAGTCTCTCTCGTAATGTCTCCTGTATAGAAATAGAGTCCAACCCCTGCGGTTACATAGTTCTGTGCGTCATCTCCCCATGCTGCAGAGGGCAGAGCAAATAACAGGCTAACGGCTAAAATGATCACAACTCTCTTCAATTTCTGCTCCTGTAGTTTCATATTTTCCACCGTGCCGATTGAATTGAAGAATCTGAGTCTGGCCCAAAAATAAAAATACAATATTTTTGATCATCTGTCTCAATTGAAGTTTTCCAAAAAAGCGCAGTCTGGTTGTATTGAATATGGATTAGATTCGATTTTGGGCAAGGGGTCAGGTCTCCGTTTGACTCTTGTGAATCGCGGCTGAAAGCCGCTTCCACAGTAATGGATCATAAAGTCATTACGCTTCGCTGACGGTCATAGTCGTTTATTGCTTGCAGTGCTCAAAAAAACGACGCAATGACAGCTCAGCGTAGACCTTTGCGTCTCATGCCTCATTTTCCTGGTCGGATGTGGAGACGGCAGCAGCCTTCTTCTCCCGGTTTCCATGTGTCAGCAAAAAACCGGAAACCTGCTCCTTCAAAGGTCCCGTAGTCAACGTCAGCAGCTATGTCGCACATCCTGGCAATTTCCTGGTCGCTCAACCCTGCCTCCTGATAGGCTTCCTTCAGTGGACAGCTCCGCATTTGGATGTCCAGTCCTTCCGCATCACAACGGAGTATTTCCGGTTGGAACATTTTTCCTTGGTCTGTCGCGCCTGCTAGGAAAGCGTTCTTCAACCCTTCCAGGTCCACGGGTGAAAATTTCGCATATTTTTTGCCGATCTCGAGGCCACGGTTGTAGATCCCCCGCTTTATTATTTCTGCTGCTTTTTCGTCCCCTACTTCTTTCCTCAATTCCTGGAAGATGTGATAGTACATCATTCCCCGGTTCTTGTAGGCAGCATAGAGCTGCTGACGCAAGATTTCTTCAGACATGTTACCTCCTGTTTCGACAAATACAGTCCATCTATGATCCAGGCGGTTTTCGCCCGCCTCGCCAGACGATGATAACACCTATAGCGAATACTGGTAAGCTCACGAGGTACGCTTTGGTCAGGCCTAAATATGGGCTGGTGAAAAGAAATAAACAACCTGAGCCTAAAAACAAGATTGCGCCAATAATGTAGCGCCAATTACCAATCATGAAAAGCCCTTTGATTGGTCTAGCCAACTGCAGTGAGGGGAATTGGATTACCCGCCGCGGGCGGGTCCGCCATCGGCGGATTCCTGTGATCTCTGACTAGGCCCACAGAACCAGATTTTCTAGCTCCATTAAATAACCACTGGGGCTGAGGAGTCAAGCCGCAACCGCAATTCATTGCGTATGGGGATATACGAAGACTGATTTGTTAGAGGACTGCAACCTTCAACCCACCGTGAATTCTTCTTGTTGCATTAGGGTTTTTCGAGATTATCTTGTAAACCATAAACGTGCGAGTTGTTGTGCAACCGATAGGTAAAGCTAAGGACAGGATTTCAGATTTCAATTTATCTGTTATGGTTGACTGAGAGGAGTACAAGCATGGAACTGCAGCAAAAACTGAATGCCTTGAAAAAAGGTTTTGAAGCCCAAGCGCCTAAGGAAGCCGTGGAGATCATGCATCGTGCAACCGATGACCTGCGAGATTCTGGGATTCTTGAACAGACCGTAAAGGTTGGTGACCGAGCGCCTGATTTTTCATTGACAAATGCTGACGGCCAGGAATTTCGACTGCAAGAGTTGCTTTCGGAAGGGCCCGTTGTTCTCAGTTTTTATCGGGGCAAATGGTGACCGTATTGCAACTTAGAGCTGGACGCTCTCAAAAAGGCGACCGAGGAATTCAAAGCACTGGGAGCTACTTTTATCGCCATTTCGCCTCAACTTCAGTCATTCAACCGGGAACTTAGAGAAGAAAAAAAGCTGCCATTTGAAATTCTTAGTGATCCCGGCAACGAGGTGGCAAAACGCTATGGTCTCAAGTTTAAACTCCCCGACGACCTCAAAGAAGTCTATCTGAAGTTCAATATTGATCTAGAAAAATACAACGGAGACGATTCCTGGACACTACCCCTTCCCACAGGACTGATCATCGATGGAGATGGCATCATCCGACACGCGGAAATCAACGCTGACTACACCGTGCGACCGGACCCAGAAGAGACTATAGCTGCGCTGAAAAACATGATTGGGTAGTGAGTCGCGACTCTGTACCCTAGAAGAATAACCTTATGATTGAACGCCCGGTGGTTGATCCCTAGTGAAGGGATCAGCCACCGGAAAATCCACTGTGTTTCAGCAAACAACTACTCTATCTTCCTTGCTTGCTTCTTTGCTCCATTCCTGCCAATATTTGCCCTCAATTCACTCATTTTTTACTCGGCACCTCGACATTTTCAAATGTTTGTTGAGCCATAATCAACCTTTACGCAGCGAGGATAATACATGATCGAGCTAGGTAGTCCCTACAGAAAGATGGCAACCACCTGCAAAACGAGACCTACAACAGAAAAAAAGGTCGTCTGGAAGAGATTTGAATCGGAGCCTTTTGAGGACGGTAGATTCCAGGTGAAAGTTCTTTCCAAGAAGCTGATCGACTCCGCAGCCTCGCTGTTTAGTAAAGCTTATCCGGAAATCTACGGTTCGCCCCACGAGTTCGTGCTGATGCCGGAGAGATACGAGGGGCTCATAGCCCTCGATGACGACTGGAAGGAAGATAGTCAGAGTAAAGTCTGCTGCATGCCGGTAGTTGTAGAGCTTGAGACCGAAAGGGTTGTCGCTGCCACCATGCTCACTAAAATCGAGAAGAACCTGCAGTTAGAGTTCACCTTTGCAGCCACCTTGCCGGAATACAGGCTGAAAGACATAATGCTGAACCTGAGAGTGGTTACCTGGAAAACCGCCTTGGCCTCTGGCGCTGAGTATCTCACCACCTTCGTGGAAACCTGGCACGATATAACCCAGAAATGGTGTATCAAGGACGGCTGGCAGGTAGCAGGTATTTTCCCCGGCAACTTCGTCCGCTGGAAAGACCCGGATCAGGAGTACCGAGGTTGCACAATCCACTGCTACTATTTTCTCGCCAATGTTGAAGAGTATGCCACCAGACCCGACGAGTGGAGCCTTGCCCCGGAGTTCAAGGAACTGTGGGAGGTAATGGATCGGATTAACAAAAAAATTGCCAAGGAAGGAAATATCCCTCCCTGGCTCGAACAACATTTGGAGTAAATTTAGATGAAGGAGGTTATGTATGAGTCAAAGAGCAAAAGACATAGCAGCTAGGTTTACAACTTTCAACAAGGAGATGATAACTTTCGTCGACAACTGTTCCGATGAAGAGTGGCGAAAAGTGTGTTCGGGTGAAGGGTGGACTGTGGGTGTAGTGGCTCATCATGTTGCCGCAGGCCACTTTGGAGCCATTGATTTTGTCAGGATGATCGTGGCCGGTGAAGCAATTCCGGAAATCACCATGGGGGCAATCGACCAGATGAACGCGCAACATGCCAAAGAGCATGCAAATTGTACAACAGAAGAAGTCCTCGCCTTGTTGCGAAAAAACGGTTCAGCCTGTGCCAGCTACCTGGAAGGGTTGAGTGAGGCGGACCTAGTCCGCACTGGTTACCTTGCAGCGATTGGTGGCGATGTCAGCGCCCAGCAATTGATTGAGATGGTCATTCTTCAATCGGGAGGAGAGCATCTCGATAGTATGAAAGCCGTCACCGGGACCTAATCATAGAGAAATAATTGTCTCTTACTCTCTGAACTCTTCGGCTACCGGTGTTGTCGTGCCAGCAGTTGTGCCCACTAATGCATGTGTTTCCGTCCTGTGGGTTGTAATGATACCGGCAAGACAGATCAAGAGTGCACCGACCCAGGTCAAGGAATCCAAACCTTCGCCCCAGAATATCCAGCCGAGGAGGGTGGCAAATACCACATTGCCGTAGGTGAACGGTCCCACCTGTGCTGCCGGAGCAAGGCTATAGCCCTTGGTGAGCAGAAATTGGCCCACTGTGGCCAGCAAACCCATGAGACCGAGCAGCCACCAGATTTCCGCTTTGGGTGACTGCCACGACCAGACCAGGGGCACGGCGGAGATCATGGTACCAAACAGGGTGAAATAGAAAACGATCCGGATGGTAGGCTCCGATGAGGACATGCGCCGGATGCTGACCATGGCCAAGGCGCCGAGAATGCCTGCCCCCAGACCAATGAATGCAATCGGCTGAAATATTCCAATTCCAGGTTTGAGAATCAAGATGATGCCGATGAAACCGATAACAATTGCCCCTCGCACCTTTTGCACAACCGGCTCACGGAGCCACACATATGCAATTATTGGAATGAATAAAGGGGCAGTAGCCATAAGCAGAAAGGACTCAGAGAGTCGCAGATGAGCAATAACATAGAAAAAGCAATACATACCTCCAAGCCCTGCCATACTGCGCAGGAGGTGGAGCGGGAAATATGATGTTCGAACTCCTCCCGGCGGACGGCTGTACCAGATCCAGGGTAGAATGAAGAGAAGTGCGCAGAAGTTTCGAAAGAACACAACCATCTCATTGCTGAGCGAGACTGAGACAACCTTTACCAGAGCTCCCAGCACCGCAAAGGTGAACGAGGCACCCAACACACACACAGCTCCTGCCACGGGCTGATTACGATATGTCGCTTGTTGGCTTACTGTTTTCATTTCATTCATAGGGTAGTGTA
>CBFDBW010000226.1:0-5166 GCA_965603145.1 uncultured Syntrophobacterales bacterium | reverse complement strand
TAACTCTGGCTCCACCTGTCAAAGGTGCCGGGGCGGTAGCATTCGGTAAGCCCATCGGACATCTTCACCAGGGAGTAGAAGGACTCCTTCATCTCGTCCAGGTGGTAGTCCATAGTGATGTGATACTCGTTGGGATTGGCGTTCAAATACCCCATGCCCGTACCGGTCATGGGCCTGGTGTCGTGCAAGGGATAGAGATAGGTCTCGTTGAACGGAGCACAGTGCCGCATGGGATCACCCATCCGCGGCATCTCCACCTTGATCACCTCAGCCCCGAGCTCAGCCAGATTGCTGACGGAATGAGGCGTGAAGATGTACATGGTGGTGCTCATCCACCTGATGCCCTTGAGAGACTGGGGCTTGCCGAACTCGTTGCCCGGATCGAACTTGGCCTTACAGTAATCCTCATAGGGCATCTTCATCTCATCGAGCTCTTCCTTGCTCTTGGGGCCCGGCAGATCCTCAAGTCTTGTTTCACGTGGATCTTTGTTATACTTGAGTTTATGCATCTTATATAACCCCCTTCTCCTTGAGTTCGTTGACTTCGGTTTGACCTATACCGCACAGCTTCATGTAGACCTCGTAGTTATCGTACCCGAGCGGCCTGCCCAACTGTTTGACCCGGTGCGGGGTCCTCATTTGATAGTTGTTGGGTGACACCGAGAAAAGCAGGGTCCCGTAGTGATCGGTATCAATGGTGCAGACCCAGGGGCGGTACACGAAGTGGGGGAACTCGGAGACCTCGTCGATGTAAAGAACCGGGCCGGCAGCGATCTCGTATTCCAAAAGCTTCTCTTCGGCCTCGATCCGGTTGATGTCTCTGAGCCACCGGGTGGTGAGGGTGTAGGTCTTGATCAGCATCTCCAGGGCGTTCCTGCCGCCCATCTCTTTGAGGATGGGATCCTCGTGGATCAGCCGGCCAAACTGGGGGAAGTCCCGCTCAATGCACATGCCGATGCGGTACCACAGCCTGTCGGTCTGACCGCCGATCATCATGTAGCCGTCCCGGCAGGGGTTCCACTCGTACTGGTTGAGGTTGGGGTCCCAGCCGCCCGTCCTCGCCTTGATGGAGGCGTTGAACATGTACCAGCTGATGTCAAAGTCCAGGATGTCCATCTGGGTCTCAGCGCCGGTCACTTCGCAGAACTGACCCTCACCGGTGAACTCGTCCCTCCAATAGAGGGCAGCCAGCAGGGTGTTGGCCGTCTGCTCACCGGCGACAAAATCAGCGAACCAGACGCCGGACCGGGTGGGCGAGCCACCGCTCTCTCTGGGGAGCTGGTCCTGGGGGAAACCGGTGTTGTGGACGAAGGCGTTGGAGCAGCCACCAAAGGGCTCCAGCGTCCACTGCCCGAACTTGGACGTCTTATCCTTGTAAGGACCCCAGGTGCCACGCACCGCCACATTGCAGTAGACCAGCCTGGGGAAGTCCTTGCAAAGGTGCCTGTAGCCCAGACCAATACTGTCCATGTAGCCCGCGGGCATCTCATCGATCACCCCGTCGGCCATGCCGACCAGCCTCCTGTAAATATCACGACCCTCCTCGGTCTCGAGGTTCAGGAATACGGACTTCTGCCCCCTCATCTCGTGGATGAAGTCCAGGCCGCACTTCTCACCCGTAACCCTGCTCTCGAGCATGTACTCCTTTCTGCCAAAGGGAGTGAGTTGCCGGAGGGGGTCCCCTTCGGGGGGCTCGATGTTGATAACCTCGGCCCCGGCCTCGCAGAGCAAACAACCGGCAAACTTGTTGCCCATTCTCCAGAGACCGACACAGACAAACCTGAATCCTTGCAGGGCCTCAGGTTTAGCAAAGGCGTACTCATACCTGAGGTTGTCCTCGCACCATTTGCCGAAATCTTCCGCCTTCCTCTTGGCATACACCTTTGCCACTTCTTCTGGCGAAGGCGGCGGCGTCACCGGCCAGGGCCTGATGTCGGGATGCATCAGATCAATGGTGTCGGCCCTGCTGTTTATTTCTACATCTTTCTTTTCTGCCATCTTTTGACCTCCCATCTGTTGGTTTTTTTGAAACCAATGCCACAGTCCTCCCCTAGTCGGTAATCGGATTCGGTAATTCAGACCCGCAAGGTCACTTCGCCTTCGATAGAAACCTCAACTGGGAGGAGGCGGTCTTTTGTATTCGTTCTCACCTCCTTTCTAATAGTGCAAAGGGTTGTATAATGAATTGGGTCAAGTAAGTGGAAAAAGCAGCTATGACCCAGCCTTTCGTTCACCGCTGAGGAAGTTGATCCCAAGTTCATCATGGTGTGGAGTCCACGCACTCTTGATTTAATATTCTTAAACGGATGCTTATAAGCGAATGAGAAGTAAAACGGCTTGCTTCTTACTAGTGGATCTATTACAAGTTTCCTGCCAGGAATTGAGCATCAAGGCGACTTTTTATCACATGTCTTAATTTGATGTGATTTTAGGTAGTTAATGGGTGGTGGGGGAACTGATTTTGGCGCTACTGCTGGTTGGAATTATGGGGTAGGTGGGTGATACTGTATTAAATTGGACCCGGTTCTAATAGAGGACTCTTGAATACCTACTCAGAGTGGGGTTTTCTGGACTGTCGTGAAAAGGACCCCTTTCTGTTCGTATCTCAGACAGAGGTAGTGGTCTTCTTCAGGTTATACCTGCGAATTTTGCTGTACAGGGTACTGCGACTGATCTGTAATTGTCTGGCTGCTTCGTGTTTGTTCCAGCTACATTCCTGCAGTACTGTAAGAATCAACCTGCGCTCATTCTCTGCGATGGAGGTTGAGGGAAGCTCTTCGGTCACCTGTTTGAGGAATTGTGGCAGGTGTCTTCCCTCGACGACCGCGCCCTGGGCAAGGATTACTGCATGACTAATTGCATTTTCCAATTGACGGACATTGCCGGGCCAATCGTGATCCAGCAATGCTTGCATGGCAGAGGAGGAAAACGATTGGATTTGCTTTCCCTCCTTGAGGCTGTATTTTTCCAGGAAATGCTTGCAGAGCATGGGAATGTCTTCTTTGCGATCGCGAAGAGGTGGCATGTCAACGGTAATAACGTTCAACCGGTAGTAGAGGTCGTCCCTGAATCGACCGGCTTCGACCTCCTTGTATAGGTCGAGGTTAGAGGCCGCCAAAACCCGCACATTAGCCTGCAGGGTTTGCTCGCCACCTACCCGTTCAAAACAGTGATCCTGGAGAAATCTAAGCAGCAGAACTTGAGTGGCAGGAGCAATGTCGCCTATCTCATCCAGAAACAATGTGCCACCCTTGGCCCTTTCTATGCGACCTTGTTTCCTCTTAATCGCCCCAGTAAAAGCGCCTTTTTCATGGCCGAAAAGTTCGCTTTCCAGTAGAGCCGGCGAGTAGGCTGAACAATTGGCCACTATAAAGGGACCGCTTCCTCGATGGCTGTCTCGATGAATGGCCTGTGCGACCAGTTCTTTGCCGGTGCCGTTTTCTCCGGTGATCAGAACTGTAGCGTCGGATCCGGATACCAGATCAATGAGTTCATAGATTTTCTGCATCTCGTCACTTTGACCGATGATTTCTCCATGAGATGTGCGTTCGGTCACTTCCTGGCGGAGCAGATTTATCTCCGTGTCATGGCGGACCAGGTGATGAATGTCTCCTGCTATCTGGTTAAATAAATTGTGAAAGAAGTGCAGATCCTCCCGAGAATACTCCTGTGAGATTTTTGAGCCCAGCAAGAAGTAACCAATACATTGATGAGACGTGGAGATTGGAAAGCCGAACCAACTCGGATAACTCTTTGAGAGTAAGCTCAGAAAAGCGGGGTTGTCATTGCTGTATTCAGAGCTCATTATGTGCGTTTCCTGTACATTTTGTAAGTACTGGACAAAATCCGAAATCAATCCGGACTGTTCGAGTTCCTGAATACCTCTCACCAGGGGTTCAACCATGCTGAAGTTGCATTCCTCCAGCTCGAGAAACCGTTGTTTTTCACCATCCAAAAGGAAAAAAAGCATCTTTGATTCCGGGAAAATTTCCTGACCGATTTCCTGGACGAACTGAACAACCTCTGGGAAGGAGTTTATAGAGCTCACCTGCCGGGAAATGTCAAAGAGTGTCTCCAGTTGGTGCTGGGTCTTTTGTAGTTCCTTGGAACGAAAGGCCAGGGCTTCTTCCATCTTACGCTTTTCGGTAACGTCTCTCTCCAGTCGAATGATTGAGCTTATCTCACCCTGTGAATCGAGAAGAGGATACGTTGCAACTTCGAGCAACTGCTCTTCTCCAGAGGCGTTCGGATATACTTTGTCCGACATGGCGGGACCTTTCGTGCGAACGGTTTTCTCCATTGGACACGTAATGCCGGATTCCACGCAAGATATGGGGCTGTCGAGGATAATCTCGTGGCACCTACTTCCCACTGCGGTGGGAGATTTCAGTCCTACCCGAGAGTGAAACGCTTCGTTTGCCTGAAGGATGATGTTCGTCTTGGGATCAACGACAATCAGAGAGTCCGTGATACTGTTGATGATATTCTCGCTGAATGCTTGCGATGACCCCAGCTGGGTTTCGAGGCTTTTGCGCGCGGTGACATCTCGGGCGTGCTCGACGGCCTGTATTGTTAAGCCCTGGTGGTCTTTGATTGGGTAAGAATACACTTCGAAGATACGCTCGCTTCCATCTGGTTGGGAAACACGCCTTTCAATCATCCGCGCTTCACCGGTGCGGAAAACTTCTTGCACATGACATTCTTCGCATATGGCCGTGCGGTTGTAAAAAGCCTCATAGCAAAATCTTCCGATCAGTTGTTCTTCGTCCGTCTGAAAGAGTTCCATAATAGCCTTATTGACCTTAATAATTCGAAATTCTCGATCATAAATGGCGAAGGGATCGGTAACGCTGTCAAAGACCCTAGTGAGGAATTGTTCATCGTAGGTACTCATATCTGCCTCCCCATACTCTGTGAGCCAGAAATGTTGCAGAGATAGCAATACCTTCCTGGAGTCGTTGAGGGGTCGAAAAAGAATCGCGCGCAAAAGAAGTAGAGCAACAGGTATCTTGTGTCAACGAAGAGCAAGTAAGTTGGCCAGAGTCGAGACATTATCCAGGAGTGTAGTGAATTTGTATCATTTGGGAGTCGTATTCTGACCATACTGGCATGAATCTAAGTTGACTGTCAAGAAGGAATCTTGTCACAGATAAGAAAATAGGCCTA
>CBFDBW010000225.1:0-5219 GCA_965603145.1 uncultured Syntrophobacterales bacterium | reverse complement strand
TGCTGAAACGGCTTTGGCCCGAGGTTCGTCGCCGGCATCTCTACCCTGAAATTCCTCTGCCCCGGTTTGATGACAGCCCCTCGCCGGTGGCCATGGAAATCCGCAATAAGCAAATAATTCTAAATCTTGACTATATCAGAGCCATGACCCGTTCGCTTCCAGCGGAAACAGTTCTGGAGGCCCTGCTGGATCACGGTGTCAGCCATTATACCTGCTGTCCCTGGGACCTTTCCACCCATCTACGCCTTTATGCCCGGGCCAAGGAAATCCTTGGTGATAGGGACCTTGCCCGCAAAGCCACAGACCTTTTCATGGACGTAGTAGCCGACACCCATGCGGTGAAAGAAAGGCAGAGTTCTTTGCCGGAGCTCTACAGAAGTGGTGCCCAAACCCCAATGGAAGAGGTGATCTTCGCGCTCTACGAGAGAATCTGGGGACTGGACTTGGGCAGCAAGGGAGATCAGGAGACCGCAAATCGGCTTGTCAGCATTCCCTATTTAGACAAGCGGAGATGGATGATGAGTCTCGCCCGCTTTATCCGCGGCATCCGTCCCCTGCTCGAGGACGACAATGGCAGTATTCCGGACAAACAAACACGCATGGGGAAACATGGATTCCAGCAGTACGCTCCCGAGGAGATCGAACAAGCCTTGCGGGAGTTTGCCAGAGAGGCCGGCTCACCCGAACAATTTGCGGAAGTTTTTGAGGATCTCCAGAGCGAGCTTGAGATCCCCAGGCAAAATACTTCCGAGGGCATGGGGCATGGTGCGGGAAATCCGGTTGATGCAAACCGACTCTATTACATGAAGTTGGCTGAAAACTACGCTTTGCCCCTTCTGAAAATACCGATGAAGGGCTCAGGATACCTCCATCCTCACTCCCATCGACCATGGGAGGTCTGCCAGCCCTTCAAAGACCTGGATCCATGGAGCAGCTTCGGAAAGTTTCTTCCCGGGATCACCCAAATCTGGAAAAGGCGAGAGGGGCAAATTTACGGCAGGAAGGAGAAAACACCCGATTGCTTAGTGATCATTGATTCTTCCGGCAGCATGGTGGATCCTCGCTCGCACCTATCGTACGCGGTGTTGGGTGGAGGCTGTGCCGCGGACGGTTACCTGCGTCATGATGCCAGGGTTGCAGTTTACAACTTCAGTGACGCCCCTGCCGGCGGCAAGGAATATCTGCCCTTTACCCGCAGTCGCTCGCTCATCTACCAGGTCTTGTGTCGGTATTTCGGTGGGGGTACGGCTCTTGACCTCGAAGAGGTCACCAGTGTTGCCCAGGAGAGCGAAGCGGACATCTTCCTGATCACCGACATGCAGATCACCAATCTGGATCAAACTGTATCCCGGTTTGCTCGATTGAAAAACCGTGTGACTGCAGTCCATGTTGGCAAGAAGAGCGGTGCCCTGAGGTTCATAAAGGCCTCGGTGAAGAACCAAAACATCTCAGTTTTTGGGGTGAACGAAACCAACGATATCCCACGAATCGTGCTCGGCAGCGTTCGTTCCTATTTGGCCTATGAATGAAGAATTAAGGAAACCGGGGCCCCGCCCTGAAGGGGTGGGGACTGAGCGGAGCGCAGCGAGCGCGAAGAATTGAGGGATTCTGAGATTGCGGATTGCGGAATGAACAGATCCCAGATTTAGTTACCACTCATCTAGCATCTAGTATCCAGCATCCATGAAAATCGCATTCATTTCCGACATACATTCAAACCTCGAGGCTCTCAAGGCCGTACTGGGCGAAATCGACAAAGAAGACATCTCGCTGATTGTCAATCTTGGCGATTTGGTTGGTTACAACGCCAGCCCAAAAGAATGCGTGGATTTGGTGAAGCAGCGGCAAATCATTAGCATTTTGGGCAATCATGACCGGGCTGCCATCGAACTGAAATTCGCCGAGGGATTCAATATTCTAGCCTATCAAGCGCTGGTCTGGTCCTCGAAGAGCTTGGCGCCCGAACACAAGCGTTTCCTAAAGAAGCTGGAACACACCAGGATGCTCTGGGACCGCTTCCTCGTCTTTCACGGCGCCCCCGGAAATCCGGACGCCTATCTTTCTTTTCTCTTCCAGGCCAAAAAGGCCTTCAACTATATGCGCCAAAAAACACCTGGAGTGCGGATTGGTTTCTTCGGTCATACCCACCATCGTGCCGTGTGGCAGAGGGATGTGCGGGGGAAGGTCTCGCGCCTGGAAATGTCCCAGGATGATCTGCTCCTGGATCCGGAACAAATGTATCTAATCAATCCAGGCAGTGTGGGGCAGCCTCGCCAGCGGCAATGGAAGGCATCCTACCTTATTTTTAGCAACGAACCGGAAACCATCCAGTTTAGATCAGTTGCTTACGATCTGCACTCAGCCCAAGCCAAGATCCGTGCAGCTCAACTGCCGGAATACCTGGCAGAGCGACTTGAGACGGGCGTGTGATTCTTATCTTTCCAGGGGGGAATAACGATGAAAACATACCAAAAAGAATGCAAGCTTAAGGACGGCTCTGTTGTTCTACTTCGCCCATTGGTGGCTGAAGATCGTGAGGGACTAATCACTTTTTTCCGGTCACTCCCGGAGGAACTGCGCCTTTATCTACGTCACGATGTCACTGACGCAAAAATTGTCAAATCCTGGGCTGAGAATATCGACTATGATCACATTTTCCCGATTCTGGCCTTCGATGATGAACGAATTGTGGGTGACGTCTCCCTGCATCGTATTCCTTTCGGCTGGAAGAGACATATCGGCACTGTACGTGTGGCGGTAGATCCGGACTATCACGACAAGGGCTTAGGAACGCTACTGATACATGAGATTGTAGAATTGGCTTCCGAGTTCGGATTGGAGAAGCTCTGGGCAGAGCTTCCTCTTGCCTTTCCGGCGGCCATCGCCGTTTTCCGCAAGGCAGGGTTTTCCAGCAAAGCAGTGGTGGAGGGCTTGGTAAAAGACCTTCACGGCCGCAACACGGATGTGGTCATCATGGTGTGCGACATCGGCACCCAGTATGACTTCTGATGAATGTGGTTGCAGGAAGAAAAGGTTTCAGTGTTCAGGTTTCAGCTTATATGGGTATACTTCCTGACACCTGTCACCCGACACCTGAAACCTCTAGTACTTCTGAGTGGGTGGAGATCGCTTAAACCATCAAGATCGATGATGTTTGCCCTTGCGCGGAGCCCGCATAGTTATCTGGAAAATCCCCACAAAACAGATAGCAATGATGCCCATCAAACCCATCTGCCGAACACCCTCCAGGCTACTGGTACCGGCTAAATAGCGGATCAGCACGTACCTGGGATCCAGTTCCACGGATTTGTTGAAATCAGCGTCAGACTCCTCCTCGTACCCAAGTTCTAGGAGGGCTTTGGCTCTAGTTTTATAAGCTATGGCAGTTGTCCGTTCGTCCCCCCGTAAACCGATAGCCTCTGTGGAGTCGTGGACAGCCTTAGCTGCCATTCCTGCCAGACGGTATGCCTCTGCCCTGTCGCCGAAGGCTCTTGCCACTTTTGGGTCCAGCTCAATAGCCCGGGTGAGATTTTTGATGGCAGGTTCCAGTTCTTCCTTTTTCAAATGAGATGAGCCCAGCATCAGATAAGCCTCCGGTCCCTCAGGCTTCAGCTCAATGATCTTGGTGTAATCCTGGATGGCATTGTCGTAGCGTCGTTGGAAATAGTAGTGTATCGCCCGCTTTTCATATGCCTCCACCAGGTTGGGATTTAACTCCACAGCCTTGGTGAAGTATTTAATCTTGGTGTTAGCCAGGGAGCTATCTATTCCAAGTTTGTAAAAATGCATAGCGTCCTGCGCCCAGGCCGCAGAAGTAGTAACCAATATATATGTAAGCACCGCAATTAGCATTCTTTTCATGATACTGGACTCCTTCAGCACCGCAATGGAGTAATTCTTATTATCCCTCACCCCGTGTCCTCGTCACGATAATGTCGTTGGGTGCCAATGTCAATAGTAGCAATTTCCCTGCCAGATTTTTTTACCGCTGAGATTGGGAAAAAGTAAGACAACTGAGGCCAAAACTTGGGGGGTAGCCTGGAGCGATCCAGCGGTGGAGTGAGTGAGTAATGCAGCAATGGAGCCCGCCCTGGTGCGATTAGCCCGGACAAACTCTATGGACACTGCAATGTTCCAAAGCGGAGTTCTAGGATCGACGCTATGTAAATCAGGTCTGGGCCAGGGTGATTGATATAACCCGCATATTTCATGAATTACCGTAACGAGGCCGTAGAGATGGGTGTGCCACCGGGCAATCGCAGGGGCTCGGACCCGAGGCGTACTTGAACAGTACGTCGCAGGGTGTGAGGCCCGAAGACGCATGGAAGGACGGCCATATTATTCGCGCTCGCTGCGCTCCGCTCAGTCCCGCAAGCGGGTTCCCAGTTTCACGGTCGCAGTAGATGATTCATGAAGTATGCGGGTTAAGTATTTTTGCCGAATTGGGGAAAAGTTTCCTGTATGGTTGCTTTGAGGATGCCCGCATCAGCAAACCGTTCTTTCGGGTCTTTTTTGAGGCACTTCAGGATAATCCCCTCGAGTTCCACTGGGATATCAGGCTCGACCTCTCGAGGTGGCCTTGGTTCCATGGTAAGGATTAAATCCATCAGTATTTTTTCATTGTCGTGGTAAAAAGGCAGGTATCCTGTGTAGATTGCATACATGGTTACCCCCAGTGCCCAGACGTCACTGGCAATCTGGCTCTCACCCGAAATATGTTCAGGAGCCATGAACGGCCTGGACCCCACCATGGTGCTGCTAATGTCTTTCTCTTTCAATTCCTTGGCCACCCCGTAGTCGAGGAGCTTGACCACAGAGTCTCGCCGAACCACAATATTTTCTGGTTTGATATCTCGATGCACAATCCGGTGTTTGTGGGCATGGGCGACAATGTCAACTAATTGGAGCAGAATTTTTTCCTTTTTATTCTCTTCTAGCGGACCTTCCAGAAGTTCCCGGAGGGTGGGCCCGTCCACAAACTCCTGTATTAAAACCACTCGGCCTCGTTCCTCCACAACATCAATGATCTTAATACTGTTGGGATGGCCTTCCAACCTTCGACAGATAGCTGCTTCTTTCCGGAACTGGCTGTTGAGCTTCTTGCTGGTGGGGATTTTGGCCACATAATACGGGGCACGGCCCTTCCTTTCAGTATCGCGTACTTTCCAGACTTCTCCAAAACTGCCTAACCCCAAGCGCTCAACCTTCTCGTAACGCTC
>CBFDBW010000224.1:0-5259 GCA_965603145.1 uncultured Syntrophobacterales bacterium | reverse complement strand
GTCATTAGGCCTTACGGCCGTCATTAAGTTGTTTCAACGCCACGATGACAGTTAACTATGAATGACCAGCGGAGCGAAATGACAACGAAGCCGAATGACTGAGGAAGGCTCTTAATACCTTTGACTGACTATCTTTTACTACTGCCTGTCTCCACCTCATCTTCCAGGCGCGCTAGGCTTTCCCGGGCAAACTCAATGGTGGGATCCATCTCGAGGGCTATCCGGTAGAGACGAATGGCTTCTTTTTTATGGCCCATCTCTCGGAGATTTGAGCCGATATTGGCGTAGTCGATGGCGGACCCGGGATCTAGCTCGAGCGCTCTTTCGAACTGCTCAATAGAGCGTTCATGCTCTTTGAGTGTGAAATAGCAAAACCCAAGCAGATTATAGATCTCCTTCAGATTGGGATCAAACTCTCTTGCCAGTTCCAGAGCCTCTATGGCGCCCCTGTAGTCCTCCATATCTTTCAGGCATACGCCTATATGTGTATGGACGCTGGCTATATCCAGGGGGCGGGGATTCAGGTTCAAGGCTGTTTGAAACTCTTTCAGCGCTTCCCTCGGTTTTTCCTGGTATTCCAGGGCTAATCCCATGAAAAAGCGCAGATCGTAACGGTTGGGAAATGATTCAATCAATTTTTGGATTCCAGCCACTGCCTGTGGTCCCTCCACGGTTTGGCTCAGTATCTTGGCGGCGTGAAAAACCACGCTGGAATCCCTGGTACGATCTCGGAAATGGGCCCCTGGTATTATGGTATAGACAGAAGGGATCTCCAGCTGTGGGTGGGTTACATCAATGACCAGCACCTCTAGGCCGAGACGAGAAAGGGCGGAAACACAACGCTCTATTTCGGTCTTGAAGTTGTCGTGGGTGAGGTCGGGGAGACTTTTTATGGACACCACTGGCGCTGAAGAAGTTATGTGGTTGGCTTCCTCCAAATTCTTATACTTGGGGAGAGTCGGCCGATAACTGGTGCGGTTCTGGAAATCTCCCGCTAGCTGAGCGATCTCGGTGAGAGCACGGACGAGGGATTTCTCTGGATTAGTGGTGGTGCCGGCAGTGAAAACGATTTCACTTCTTTCGGGGAAAGTGCTGGGATCCCAGGCCAGAGTGCCTACGGTGGGAATTCCAGTGTCCAAAGAAAAGTCCTTGATGAAAACCTCAAGAGCTTGTGCGGCAAACTTGTCAAGCAGTTCCCGCGCTGCTGGATCTTGGACACTGGCGGGATCGATGCTGGGGGTGACTATTCGATCGTGACTGATTACCGAGGAGACGTGACGCTCTACCACTTCGCACAAACTCTGCAGGATAGCTTCTTCGAGTGCGTTGCCAGCGGCAGGGCCATTGTACTCATGGATGGTGTAAAACCAGTCGATTGGAATCAGCACTTTAGAATCCCTGGTAAGGTTGCACCCTTTGGTCCAGCGAAAGGGTAACTGGCTCAGTGCAGAAGTGCCCAGCTTCGGGTCAGTCTCGTTGTCATTAAGCGACCGCCACAACATCTCCATGGGTAGGGTATTACCGTCCAACTCCGAGTAGGTGGCCATGGGAAAGCGCGTGTTCTTGATGTAGGAAAAAAAGCTGAAACGCTCGGCAAGTTCCATCAGGGCGCTGGCTTCTGCCTGAATCACCGTACTTCCTTTCCCCATCTGCTTCTTGGTGGCGGTGAGCGGCACAGCATCTGTACCACAGAGGCTTATGTAGACAGGGATGTCTAAGCGACCGGAGTCAATGCGCATGGTTTTGTCCAATATGTCCAAATCCACGTCGGCAAACCGCTCTCGCACATGAGCCACCGTTTCCTCAGGAGAACGCACTTTATCCTGATCGTACGTATAAGACTTGAAAACGTCCTGCAGTCGAAAGCACTTGCCCATGAGTTTCCTTTCCTAGTGAACGTGTAGGATTATTGATTTATAGGTCAATGACTGTACGTTGTCAAGAACACACAACCATGAATTTCTCACCTATCTCTCGCCCGCTCCCCGGCGACAAGTTCAGGGTCGCCAGAGTTTTCAGAGAATATCGTATAGATCATTCAGGGCAAGACGTGCGAGACGAGGAAGTTATCCGTTAACTGTGAATCGTTATTTGGTAAGTGGCTGAAGAGAGAAGACTTGATAACGGTTCCAGGTGGTCACATCTGGTTTTTCCGAATAACAAAACAAACAACTTTCCTGAGCCTTGTGCCTTAAGCCCTGCACCTCACACTTACTGCCTGCTGCCTACTGCCAGTTGGTAACATGTATGCGCTCGGCTCTTTGCGCTATATGGTATGTGTGGACTCTGTGAGAGATTCAACATCGCCTGAGAACGCTTTCAGGCAGAGAGGCTGGCGCCATATCGCAGGGGGCGAATATTGAGGGATAGGGAGTTGTTGCCAAGCCGAAGATATTTGTGGCGGGCAAGGTCGTCGATATTCTTTTGGAAGTCTTCTTCTTCCAGGTTCAGGAAGTGAGGGACATACGTTCCGTATTCATTTAACTTGCCCTTGGAATCAAGGTAGTAAAGGGTAAAGAGAACAAACTTCTGGTGCTGGCTGAGTCTCTGGTCTGTAAGTATATGATCCTTCAAGTCTTTGGGAAGGTGCAACGCCGGCTTGATATCAATATGGGTTTCGCTTTCCACGATCTGAGCCTTTCAATTCCCTCTTGAGAGTTTTCAGGCAACATTACCCGAAAGCATCCGAATTTACAATCCTGACTCGTCTAATTATCGCGAGCAGCCTCCGGCCCAGAGGGGCCTACGCCCCGGAGGGAAACTCGCTCCTACCTGGCTAGATCATTTCGCATAGCCTAAGACCTCGCTTTTTTAATAACTCGCAAAAGCCTCTCAGCTCCCCTGCCTTTGAAGCGCGAAGGCAAGCCGCGAACTTGCAGCAAAGAGGCCAGATCTCCCGGTATTTCGCGGGCCACTCTGACCATGAATTCATTGTTCATAACTCGAAAAGGAGCTTTGTTGGCACTACGGGCCAAACGTTCTCGATAAGCGGATAGCTCCTTTAGAACTCGCAGGGAAGGCTCAGGCAATTTCTGGGCTCCTTTTAACCGGAGGTAACCATCTGGATCCCACTTTTTAGGAGGATTCAACCGAATTTGCTCCAGCCGTGCATATTTTTTTTGCGCCAGGGACCAGAGATTTTTTTTTAGGAGTTCACCGTGAAGCCGATTCCTCAGATCTATGAGGAAGTGGGTGTCCAGTTGGGCATAGTAAAGCTGTTCAGGGGATAAAGGTCGCTTTTCCCAGTTGCAGCGCTGATACTTCTTATCCAGCTTAACCCCGAACTCCTCTGCAAGGACTCTGGCAAGCCCCAATTTACTCCGTCCCAGGAGGCGGCACGCCAGCGAGGTATCAAAGACGTTCTGCATCCGGAACCGAAAGTCCTTTTTAAAACCGATCAGGTCATTTTCAGCCGCGTGTAGAACCTTTTCAATCGCAGGGTCGGCAAAAATACGGCCGAGAGGGGAGATGTCTTCCAAGGCCAGAGGGTCAAGGATGAAGTCTTCGTGGTCACGCGAGATCTGAATGAGACAGACGCGCGGTCTGTAGGCAAAATAGCTGTTTGATTCCGAGTCTACAGCCAAGTGCTTCGCATCGCTGATATATTCGAGAAATTTGTCCAGTTCAGGCTGACGTGCAATCACTTTAGGGGGGCGCATGGACGCTTTCATAACACATTCTCGTATGCTATAAAAGAACAATATTTGTGCGAGTTCACAATGAAAAAGAGACGCAAAAGAAATACTTTTCGGAGTACTCAACCCCCGAAGTCTGATTCTAGTGATAGCTTCAATACACCCTTTTCCTGTCTTGCTGACATGCTGAAGCAGATTCAGGCTGAAACCCAACCAAATAACAAAGAAGGTAAGACAATTCCTGAGCCGGAGCGGGAATCATGCCCACCGAACCGGCCGAAGTCTGGCAATGGAGTCGAGGAAGAGGACAGTTTGTTTCGGGAGGCGATGGCCGGGGTGGAGCCTTTACAAGCCAAGAGGGTGAAAGCGAGAGTCCCTGGACCGCTGTCAAAACCAAGCAGACGGCCGCTGCTGGAAGGAGAGTTGGAGGCATATGCGCAACTGGTTGACCTTGTGAGCGGTGAGGGCAGTTTTGATATTGAATATACTGATGAATACATAGAGGGTGCGGTTGTGGGAGCCGATCCTGACTTACTACCGAAACTGCGGCGCGGTGATTTTTCTATCCAGGCCCATTTTGACCTCCATGGAATGACCACAGCAGAGGCACGGGAGGCGGTGGAGCGCTTCATACTTTCCAGCGTGATCAAGGGGCTGCGATGCGTGCTGATCATTCACGGACGAGGACTCAATTCGCGAGATCAGATTCCTATCCTTAAGGAACGGATGTCAAGCTGGCTCAAACGTGGTCGGCTGAAGCAGATGGTGCTTGCTTTCGCCACGGCGCAGCCCTGCGACGGTGGTGCAGGTGCTATGTGTGTTTTTTTACGTAAGTGTCAGGCAGAAGGGATAAGGTTTACAGATTGAATGTAATTGAAACCGATATCGCCTTACTTCCCGTATCCGGTACCTATGTTATGAGGGCCGATGAGCCGATCCAGGTGGCACGGGCAATCAATCCCAAGGTAGCCTTCCTATGCACTATGGAGCCATTGTTGGGGCTCAGACTGACGCCGAGCGTTTCAGGGACCAACTGGCCGGGAAAATAGAGGTGGTGATTCTGGAGAAAGAGTAGCTGTCAGCGGCTGATCATGGTAGAAACTGGAGAAAAATGGCCTTTTTAGTTATAATCCGTGGTCCAGAACTTTAGCCCGGATATTTCACGAATCCGCCTGCTACGACCGAGGATATGACCGCCTTTCGGGAGTCCTCGGGTGTCGGACCCTGAGACGTACTGTTCCAGTACGCCTCGAGTCCAATCACGCGGTACCGCGGGATTGCCCGGTAGGTCGGCCATCTTCACGGTCTCGCCACACCGTTTCGTGAAATATCCGGGCTCGGAAGGTAGTGGCTGTTCATCGTGTTGAGGGAGGAGAGTGATATCTGGTGGAAAATCCAAGCTTTTACTTGTGGATAGGTCTGGCTCTTGGAGCTGTTGTCGGGGCGGGAGCAGCATTTCTCTATGCAAGAATCCGTGGTTTTTTTGCCAAATCAGAGGTTTCACAGTTGCGGCAAGAAAACCGTACCCTGAAGCAACGTCTTGAGAAAAAGGACAAGCACATCCAGGAGATGATGTACCATACTGAAAAGATCGCCGCGGGTCTGGCTGAGCAAAACAACGGGA
>CBFDBW010000223.1:0-5288 GCA_965603145.1 uncultured Syntrophobacterales bacterium | reverse complement strand
TGGTAGGACCCGCAGTGGGAGAGGATGCTGCGGTAATTGATCAGGGCAATCGATACCTGGTGGTTACCACTGATCCCATCACCTTTGCCACGGAGCACTGCGGCTGGTATTCGGTGTGCGTAAACGCTAATGATATAGCAGCCTGCGGCGGCACGCCACGCTACTATTCCGCAGCAATTGTTCTGCCGGAAGGGCAGACTAGAATAGAGGACGTTGAAGCCCTTTTTGCGGAGATTGAGGACGCCTGCCGGCAGATGGATGTACTCTGGGTGGGTGGACATACAGAGGTAAGCCCGGCGGTGAACTCTGTGCTGGTGGCCGGGCAGATGATTGGCGAGGTTGCCCCTGAACACTTGTGCCGGAGCAGTGATGCGGAAGTGGGGGATGCTCTCGTCCTGGTAAAGGCAGCGGCTATTGAGGCCACTGCCATCATTGCCACCGAGAAGGCGGAGGAGGTGGGGGCTGTACACGGAGCCGAAATGACGAAAATGAGCCAAGATTTTCTCTTTGACCCTGGTCTCAGTGTTGTGCGGGAAGCGGCTCTGGCTCGCAATTTCTCAGTGCATGCCATGCACGATCCCACTGAAGGTGGGGTGGCCGCCGGGATCAGGGAAATTTGCCTGGCTTCCAACTGCGGCGTCGTGGTGGAGATAACCGCCATAACAGTGCTGCCGGAGACTGAGGCACTCTGCCAACAGTTCGGCCTCAATCCCCTGGGGGCGATCTCTTCTGGCGCCCTTCTTCTAACTCTGCCGGCGGAAGTAGCTTCGGATCTTATTCGCGAGTACGATAAAGCAGGTATTCAAGCAAGAGTAATAGGCGAAATTGTGCCTCCTGGGGTAGGACTGCAATTGCAAGAAGCGGAAGGGGATGCCGGACCTTTGCCCGAATTCGTTGTGGATGAGATAACGAAACTGTACAAATGATTATTGCAGATTTTAGATTTCAGATTGAAGATTTCAAATCTTAACGTATAACCATAAATCTACAATCTGCATTCTGCATTCTGCAATTGTTTAACTTGGTATAGAAAAAAATACACTCTTTTTTTCTGGAGTGGATGAGAGGATACAATAACGGACACTAAGAAAATGATATATTCCAATGATTTTAATTACATATAGGTTGGCACAACCCTTGCTGCCTCACCCCGATATCTTCAAACGATTGGGACAGGAGTGAGATACATGGCGAAATCGTGGGGTGGAAGGGAAACGAAGAGAGAGCAAGGGCGAGGGGTACCAGAAATTCAATTACCGGTATCTTACAACAAAGGGGGGAGACGGGTGGAAGCCAATGGAACTCGCTTTTCACCCAAAGGCTGCGTTATCTACACTAATATCCCTCACAACTGTGGCACTTCATTCTCCCTAAGGATTACCAAGCCGCACTCCAACAAGACCATCCAGGTAGACAGCTCAGTCATCCTGCGGAAGCGTTTTGATAGCGCCAAGAAATGGGGCATGGTGGTTCGATTTATGAACTTGACCAAGAGCGAAAAGGCTGAGGTCCACGCAATCCTTTCCCAGGCGACAGCAATTCCAAAAACAGCAGGCCAATCGAAATACCTGAAAACCCCCATTGGTCAGGCGATCTTGCGTTATTTCAATCTCAAAAAGTTGACTGAGTAATACTTAAAGTTGACCAAATCAACGATCACGACCAAATAAGTCTAGACCCAAATTATCACCTCATTTACCACTCTCGCCAGGCCTTTCATGAGCTGCTGACATCACTGCGAGTCCACAGATACGCAGTGCGCAAGTTAGTCAATTAGTCGATTTTTCACCATTTGACGAATAGACAAATCGACGATTTAACTTCATGACAACTGTCTGCTGCGCTATGCGGACTTGGCACCAATGATAGGGAAAATACTTTTCTTGATACGCTCAACGACCGATTTGGCCAATGCCTGGGCACGTCCAGCGATGACTGGGTGGGTTTTATGAGCTGGATCCGAGAGAGTGGGATTCTCGCCCAGCTCGGATTGGTGTAGATTAATAAAGGATTCGGGCAAATTATCCGGAAGTTGGACTCCCTTCATAATGGCCCATGCCTTGGTCCAGGCTCGGGCCACATTCATGATATTGTATCCGCCTCCACCCAGTGCCACCCATTTGAAGTCCCAGGATTTTATCTCCTCCACAACTTTGCCAAATCCATCGACGCTGAGGTTCAAGGTGGCCAAAGGATCTGTGCCCATGGTATCCACGCCCAATTGGGTCACTACAACATCAGGATTGTAGGCTTGAACCAACGGCGGCACCACTTCCGTGAAAACTAAAAGATACAGATCGTCATCAGTTTCAGGTGCCAACGGCACGTTTACCGAATAACCCCGGCCTGGCCCCTGGCCCATGTCGTCCGGAAATCCGGTGCCAGGAAACAGTGTATGGCCGTGCTGATGAAGGGAGATGCTCAGTACTTGATCGGTGTCGTAGAACGCTGCTTCAACTCCATCGCCGTGGTGAACGTCAACGTCCAGGTAGACCACCCGCAAACCGTCCTGCACCATTTTGGCAATGCCTATGGCTGGATCATTCAGGTAACAGAATCCGGAGGCCCGCTCTTTCATTGCATGGTGCAGGCCACCAGCGATGTTGAAGGCAATCTTCTTGTTTTCTTCCCTGATTTGGCGGACGCATTCAAGAGTGGCACCGGTGACTAAAAGAGACCAATCATACAAACCAGAAAAGACCGGGTTATCACCGCTGCCTAAGCCGTATTCCCAGGCTTGCGAAGGAGCCTGGCCATCATTGGCCTCCTTTAGAATTTCAATATACTCTTGAGAATGAGTCAGGAGCAGGTCTTGTTCCTCAGCCTCCCGGGCTTCAACCCATGGTGCCTCAGCGTTGTCAAAGAGACCATAGGCGCGAATCAAGTCCATGGTCAACTGGAGTCGCTCCACCTTCAAGGGGTGATTGGACCCATAACTGTGACGACTGAATTGTTTGCTAAAAATGAGAACTGCTTGCTCGGCTCCGCTCATAACACTCTCCTGTTACTTCAGCACCATCTCAACCCGCCGATTGAGAGCTCTCCCCTCCTCTGTGTTGTTATCAGCTATCGCCGGCACTCGCCGTAACCTTATTGCTTCCAGCCGGCTGGCAGCCCGTGCTCAATGAGCCATCCTGCCACCGCTTGAGCTCGCCGTAAAGAGAGTTCCAGATTGTATTCTCAAGTGGATGTGGAGTCAGGGTATCCTTCTATAATTATCTGCTGTGATGGCTGCTCTTGGATCGCCGCCACAATTTCTCGGAGCCTTGCTAGTGGACATTCCCATGTCTCCTGATCAGCGGCCCTGGTGCAATTTTGTCCGAGCTCGGCGACACGACCACCCAGCTTGGAACCATTCAAGCACGGAAGTTTCGGCAGTATAGACCAAAGCGTTTCAGTTTTACAATGACCAAAGAGACTAGGCACTACGTACATCTAATCAAAAAAGCTGGTTTCGAGGCCGATCTGATGGTATTATCCTCGGCGTTTTGAGCTTGGCACGGGTGGGAAAACATTTTTTGTCGGCGAGACCTAGACAATGGCAAAGATAGAGTCTTTGAAAACCTACAAAGCTGATTCGCTCTTGATGCTGACTGCTGTTATTTGGGGTGGCGCTTTCGTGGCTCAGAGGGTGGGAATGGATTATGTGGGTCCGCTCACCTTCAATGGTGTGCGGTTTGCACTCGGGGCTCTCACCTTGCTACCGTTTGCTTTGCGGGGCGATAGAGCAACAGAAAAGGAGCAGCTCCAGCGTCTTACCAACAAACAGGCTGTTCTTGGGGGTGGTTTTGCTGGGTTGGTACTCTTTGGAGGAGCTACTCTCCAGCAGGTGGGACTCGTCTTCACCACGGCGGGAAAGGCTGGTTTTATTACCGGCCTCTATGTGGTCATTGTGCCGCTCTTGGGAATGCTGTGGAGACAGTGGCCAGGCTGGGGCGGCTGGGTCGGAGCGATCATAGCTGCAGTTGGACTCTTTTTTCTCAGCGTTACCGAGGAGTTTAACCTTGCTCCCGGAGATGCCTGGGTACTTGCAGGCGCCTTCCTGTGGGCAATTCACGTTCTCATATTGGGATACCTTTCACCCAGGGTAGATGTATTAAAGCTTGCCTGTGCCCAATATGCGGTTTGTTGCTTTTTAAGCCTGGTGGTGGCAGGGTTCACGGAGACTATTACCGTTCATGGTTTGCGAGGGGCAACAATCCCTATTCTTTACGGGGGTGTGATGTCTGTAGGGGTAGCCTACACCCTACAGGTGGTGGCCCAGAAGGTTGCACCCCCGACTCATGCAGCGATCATACTGAGTCTTGAGGCGGTGTTTGCGGCTCTAGCCGGTTGGCTTATCCTCGGTGAGGTGCTCACATCCCGCGGGCTGCTTGGTTGCGGGTTGATGCTGGCGGGAATGATAGTGGCGCAACTTTGGCCTTAAGGGGTTTCTTTCAGCGCTAGTTCGGCCAGAAACTCGAAGACCTCTACGCCTTTCAGGTCGGCTGTTTCCTCACCCCGGGCGTATTGCATGACCCAGGCAAGGTCTAAGTCACTCTGGGGCGAGAGAGTTCCTTTTTTCAAACCCAGCGTGAAGTTTTCCTCGTTAAAAAACAAGGTATTCTCCAAGGTCGTAGCAGTCCCACCGTTCGTCTTTCGCCTGGCAAAGACCTGCAAATCATGCTCCAGTACTCCCAGAGACACCGGCTGAAAATCCAGCAGTTCAAAAAAAAGATCGAAAGACTCCTGGATCTGCTCCAGAGATTTTTTTTCCAGACCCCGGCGCGCATCCTGCACCAACGGGGCCAGGTCATCTCTGGTATAGCTGAGATCCAGCAAGGCCAGAGCATTGGCATGTATTCGTTTCAGTGATTCCTTACCCTTCGTGGTGATTACATCCTGGTCATTCATGACTTTTCTGATGTTCTTTATGCTGAACATTTCTTTCCACTCAGGGCTTTTTCGCAGGGCTACGTCGTACACGGTGGTGTGGTAGATGGGAAGCTCGTTGTCGAACACCAGCACCTCCATGATCTCCCCCTCTAGGGGACGTACATAGAGGTGCAGGTCTCTGACCTTCTTGTGCTCAAGATCTGTCATCTCCAGGAGTTCCTGCGTGAGTCCCTTGTCCAACCTTCTCTGTCCAGGGGTCTCACGAATGGTTGAAGTAATCTTTCGCAGAAGTCCATCGAGGTTGATTTTCGCTCTTAGATTTTCTTTGAAAGACATGAAAACCATATCCTTTTGAGCAAACAAATATTAACGTATCAAGTCCAGCGCTTTGCCTATGATAGCAGGAATTGTCA